>NZ_JADPKH010000103.1:0-72500 GCF_023073835.1 Bradyrhizobium sp. 153
CAACTTCAAGATGAGCCCCTTACATCGCGCAAGTCAAATGACGAATGAGGCAAATGCTGCGACCTTGGTGGGGTGCTTGTCGGCGATGAATTTCGCGGTGGTCCCAGGGGGAGTGATGCCGTGGCGTGGAGGACAATCAGGTACTGTTCTTCGGGGCCGCTACGGGTCAAAGTCGGCGGTGAACGCCGCCTCCGAGCGGCTTCCGGTCTACACCAGACAGCCGACTCCCGGGCGGATTTCGAGTTAGGCAGCCTAGGGCCACGCGCGGAAGTCGTTTCCGTCGGACATCCCTGCATCGGCCCTTATCTCAATCCAATCAGGCTGTGCAGCTCTATGTGATCAGTTCTGCGCCTTCTTGGCCTCGTTCAACGCAATAATGATGGCCTTAATGGTACCTTCCGCAGCTGCGGCATTGTATCCGACATGGTAGCCATGGAATACGTGGATCGGCTCGTGGTCTTCGAAGCTGTGGTTCGCCCCGTTCCACAGCACCGACTTCACGGGGATCGAACGCTTGCTCTCGGCCATCTGGCCGCAGAGGACGGGACTGGTGGCCTCGTCCTTCTCTGCCAGGAAGAGGTGAACTGGAGCGTAGAAGTCGACGCTCTTCATCAAATAACAGGACGGCTGCATTGCGAAGCCGCCCGCGAACATGTGCTCGTGGAGGTCGCCGATCGCGCGGTTCATGATAATCAAAGACGTGGTCGCACCGTTGCTCCGGCCGAGGACGTAAACCTGTTTGGGATCGGCGATCTTTTGCTCGATGAGCCAGTCCAGAGCCGCATACGCATCGTCGGCTCGGCGCCGCGCCCAAGTCAGCTGGCTGGGATCCGAGCAGACGCCGTCAGGTCCCAAGTCCCGGCTGCCGAAGCTGTCAAGCAGCAGAACACCGTAGCCCGCCCCGACCAATCTACCGCCGTAGTCGCGTCCCCGTTTCTTCTCGACCCGGCCGAAGCCGTCGCAGCCGTGCAGCATGATCACGAACGGGATCAGACCCTTCGCGCCTTGCGGCCGCATCATGTCGGCCTGCAGTTCGCCCTCCGCCCTCACCTTGCGCTTCTCCTCGACGGTGCCGTCCATAAAGTTCTTCGACCAGCCGTCGATGTAGTCGTTGCCGGGAATCCAAGGAGAGGATTGCGCTGAGGTATGCCAAGGTATCTTGACCATCTCAGCATGTGCAGATGAGAACGACAAAACAGCGGCCATTGAGCGCTCGTATCGTTCGTTCGCGGCGCGCATGTCCGCATTGGGTCATTCGCGTCGGTTTGGCTGGGCGCCGCCGCCTTCCGCACTACCCCTACAAACAGACATCGTTACCGTGCGTCGGCATGTTTCAAGTGGGCCAGTCAGATGATTGCAGCGGCGATTCCAGCACCGGTAAGCGCTTCATTCACTACTTCTTGGAGGGCGGGTTCGACCCGACAACCAGGATCAGCGTTTTACACGGCGACTCCTCCGCCGCCTCAGCGCGGCATGAGGAAAGTATCGAACCGTACACAACAGCTAAACTCGCCGCTGCAAGATCGTTCAGGCTGCGGAGGTCCGGAATTCAGGAGTGCCCTCGGAAAAGCACAGCGAGAAGCCCGGCAGCAACGATCGCAAGCCAGATTAGCGAAACGATGAAAGAGGCGAAGTGCCAATCAACGTCGCGGCGCCTGGACTGCATTGTGTCTCCTTCCGGCGACTGTGCGCCGGCTCAACGATTGCTATCGTCCTTGCCGTTGGGGGTGCCGTCACCGCCGTCGTTGCCATAGCCATTGTTGCCACGAGGGCCGGCCGGTCCGGCGCCAGACCTTGCAATGGCATCCGACGTGAGGGACGTCGACAGCAGGAGCGTCATGGCCGGAGGCGTCACGGCGGCGAACTTTCCGCACGTCTTTAGGAATTCGCGTCGGTCATCGTCCTGGTCTGGCATGGCGTTGTCTCCCAATAGCGGAATTAAATCACATTAACCCAATTAAATCAATTAAATTTCGTTCCAAGATAAAGCGCACCCCTCGTCCGCTCTCTCAATGGCGAAGCGCCGCCTTTCGGTGGCGGGGAACTCAGATGAGCAAATCTAGCCCGCTATGTCCCGACGAGCGGACCTTCCTCAGATGGCGCGCCACATGTTTAATGGGCCAGAAGGGGGTAACGCCTCCAGTCGCTTTGGCAGCCTCTCAGCTGCCATCCTCGCAACCCGAGAACCCGCTTGCAGGCGAGCAACCACCAACGACGCGTTCGTTGAACGCTCGGATCAAAACTCACTGCAAGTTTTGAAAGGCCTGCTGAGCTTTTCATCGCTCCTTCGTTGAAGGCAGCGCTAGCGCAGCCGACGGCATCAAGCGCCAATAGGTGGTGCCAACCGGTCGCGAAGATGATCAGCGTTTGTGAGCCTGGCGGCGCTACTATTCAGGAAATGTTCAATCGCGGCCTTGCGTTGCAGCAGATCTTGCTCCCGCGAAGGCTCACTTGACATATTGCCCGCGTGCGCACGATAGACGGCTTGGTCCGCGGCAATGACCCCGACGACGCCGTGTGCGGCGAGCCGTAACCACATTTCCATATCAGAGGCATAGGGTAAGTCGGCCAAATAGCCCCCCAATCTCTTCTGCAGGCTGGTGCGGACCACTACAGTTGGTGACAGCACAATGTTTTTCGCGCCGCTAAGTGCAATGAAATCAAATCCGGACAAAACGCGGGTTGTCGATCCACGCCTGGTCTGTGGCGAGTACGCTTCCCCCACCGATCAAGAACAATCGCGCCTCCGAAGGTGAACGCGACAGAAGGATGCTCGTCCATTAGATCGACCGCTCTCGAAAGGGCGCCGGGCAACAAGTAATCATCGCAGACAGCAGAAGCATGTAGTCGGCTCTTGCCAGGCGATGCCTTCATTGGCAGTAGCAATGAGCACTCGATTCGAGACGTGCCTGCGGTAGTCGACGCGAGCGTCGGAGCGTACTAACTCCGCGGCAACTTCCGCTGTATCGTCTGGCGACGCATCATCTATAATCAGCAGGCGCAAGCGGGGGCCCGATTGCGCCAAAACGCTCTGGACGCACTCTCGCAGGAAGTGCTCGTACCGGAAGCAGGGAACAACGACGTCTACGGAGCTCATTTCTCGTCGGATTCCACCGACTGTCACAAAGAGCGTCGAGATATGTCTGTTCAAGAAAATACGATGGAATGGGTTCCTGGCCGGCCGCTTCGGGTTATACGCCGCCGATCACGCTCAAGCGGGGGTGGCTTTCGCTTTGCCTTGCGGAGCCGACGAGGACACACCGTAGCCCGGCTACGAAAGATCAGCCCGCGGCGGCGGATAGCGCCGGGCCAGCACCGACAAGGATAGATGCCGCCCGTCTTCCGGCAGTTCCAGATAAGCCAGAACGAGCGGCCGCTTCCATTCGCCGACGCCGAACTCCATCGTCATCCATTTCTGCGGCTCGGGGCCTTCCAGGCCTCGGACCCAGACGAAGTAGCGGGGAAGGTCGTCGGTGTCCGCTTCCGTCATGCGTCTCTTTGCCATCGAAGCTGCTCACTGCTTCAGCAACCGTTGCCGCACGATATAGGTAGTGGCGGAGCGAAGTCGAACGCCATGCAGGGCGATTGAGGAGTGGCTTTCCAGCCGCCCATGCTTCGACCCGCCCGCCCCGGGGCGGGCGCTCAGGACCAGGACGGAGGGCGCGGCAGCGACTTCAAGGCGTAGGTGCCTTATCCCGAGTACACCATTAGAAGCATCGTCACGGAAGACAAGGCGCGCGTTGCGGCCGCCGCGAAGGACATGCGATCGCCGCCGCGCTCGGGTGCGGTGAAACCGGGAGCTCGGTCGCTGAGATTCCGATTAACAGAAATTCGGAAATGCCGTATGTGATCTGCCGTCCCGGCCCATGGATAAGGGGCGTTTCGCGATCGTCACGATACGCGGGCCGGGTGGCGGTGGGCGTGGAGCGCATCGGCGCGCAGGCAATCGCAGGGCGGGTTTGGCCCGTGAGCGGTTGAGCAGCGCGCGCACGACAGGTGCAGTCCGCGTACGGCAAAAGCGTGTGGTCCTGGCGCCCGGGGTCTGTGCGTCAAGGCTTGCGGTGATGTTGCGGCCCGACCGGGCGAGCGCATCAGCTATCTCGCAAGGCGACGGGGGCAATAGTGCATCGCTCCCCGGGGAGAGCGCGCCATAAGCCGTTAAACCACTGCGCAGGGAAGGCCGGGATGTCCAGGCTGCCCTGTATGCCGCTGTGCATTTGTCTTCGCGCAATTGCGCACAGCGGACCGCGGGTGCCAGCTGGCACTCGGTCTTCCCTGCGCCCTTTCCAAGGACGGGGCGTCAAGAGAAGCTCAAGACTCGGGCGTTATGCGTCGCGAGGCTGTACAGGCGCGTCTTGCGCTGCTTGACAATTGAAGCGTGCACGGTTCGCCTGCCGATCACCGCCACAATTCGCAGGCCGCGACGCGGTTGATGTCGGCGAGCCGCCTTGCGCCATCTCCGTGGAGATCGAGGCTGCCGACCAGCGTCAGCAGGCGACGATAAGCGGTGTCGGCAATTTCGACCGGCAGCGGGGCCTCGAAGGCCTCGACATAGCTGCCGACGACACCGCTGAGCAGACGACACAGGCCGCGCTGGGCGGGATCGTCCCGGCCGAGTGTCTCGAGCTTCTGCTGGAAGATTTGGAAGGTCCGCAAACCGTGGTGCTGCTGGGAAAGCCACGCGTGCAGATCGTTCATGTGAGCTCCTTCGAGTTACAGAAGAAGCTACCGGCTTATACAGTGGGGAGGGGACGATGGCTAGCGGGGGAAGCAGAGGTTCGTTGCGCCAATCCGCCTTCGCCAAGGCTTCGGCGGGACAGCCTTCGCTGCTTCGCGTGGATAGACCGGCGCCTCGCTCGCCTAGCCGTAGGTGCGAAGCAGCGAAGGCTGGTGCCCCTGGCCGGAATCGAACCAGCACTCCTTGCGGAACTCGATTTTGAGTCGAGCGCGTCTACCAGTTCCGCCACAGGGGCCCTCGGTCGGCCGCTCGGATGAGGGCGTCGCGAAGCCGGCGGACTATAGCCATGGACAGGACGGGGTCAACCCGCGCCAAAGTGATCCCCGCCGTTCTCGACAGCCACATAAGCCGGAGTTAGAGGCTTGGAGCGCGACCCATCGGAGAGAGGCTGCCGTGACGATCCAGAGTGCCGCAATACCAGCGTTCAAGTCGGCCAGCGCCGGTCCCGCGCTGACCGCCTCGCTGCTCGTCACATTGATCGCCGCGGCCACGATCGCGGGCGCCTGGTTCTTCCAGCTCGTGCTGGAGATCCTGCCCTGTCCGCTCTGCCTGGAGCAGCGCTACGCTTATTACCTCGCGATCCCGCTCGGTGCCCTCACGGCGCTCGGGGCCAGAAGCGGCGCGCCGCGGCCGCTGCTGCTCGTTGCGCTAGCGATTCTGGTGCTGGCGACGCTCGCCAATGCCGGTCTCGGCGCCTATCACTCCGGCGTCGAATGGGGATTTTGGAAGGGGCCGACCGATTGCTCCGGTCCCGTCGTCAATCTCGGTAACGCCGGCGACCTTTTCTCGCGGCTCGACACCGTGAAGGTGGTGCGCTGCGACGAGGTGCAGTGGCGCTTCCTCGGCCTCTCGCTCGCCGGCTACAACGTGCTGATCTCGCTGCTGATGGCCGCGATCGCCGCATGGGGATTTGTGCGGACGGCGAAGCGCTGAGCTCAATCATCCACGTCATCCTGCGTGCGCCCGAACAAGTGCACGATGCCGGGTGTCGCGATCGTCACGAAGACGAAGCGCGACAGGTGATGGGCGCCGACGAAGATCGGGTCGATGTGCAGTGTCAGGGCCAGCGCCAGCATCGCGTCCATCGCGCCCGGAGCGAAAGCAACGACGACATCGGAGAATTTCACCTGCGTGGTGAGCGCGACGATGCCGACGAAGATGGCGGAAACGGCAATTGCGACCGCGAACGAGCCCAGCGCGGCGTTGATATGGCCGGCCAAAGTCTTGATCCGCATCCGCGCAAAGCGGCTGCCGATCAGGGCGCCGATGCCGACCAGCGCCACGCCGCGCACCCAGTCCGGCAGGCCGCCCTCGACCCAGCCGGCGCCATGCAACACGCCGGAGGCGATCATCGCGCCGAACATCCAGCTCGCCGGAAATTTGATCAGCCGCAGAAACAGAGCCAGCGCCAGCGAGGCTGCGGCCAGCGCCACCAGGTCGAGCGGCGAGGCGATCGTCGCCGTCAGCGACGGTGCGGCCGAGGGCGCCACGCCCGCGATCGCCAGCACCATCGGCAGCGCCGCGGTGAGGATGATGACCCGCATGGTCTGCACCACCGCGATGCCCGGCAGGTCGGCGCCGCGCTCGACCGCCAGGATCGTGATCTGCGACAGCGCGCCGGGGCTGCCGGCGAGGAAAGCCGAGGTGCGGTCCCAGCCATGGACGCGCTGGAGGTAATAGCTCGAGCCGAAGGTCGAGCAGAACGTCGCGAGCGCAAGCAGGCCGATGGTGACGGGATAGGCGCTGACCTGCTGGATCAGATGGCGCGAGACCACCGAGCCCAGCGAGATGCCGAGCAGCACCAGCACGGTCTGGGTCAGGATGGGCGGCAGCATCAGCTGACGACCGGCAATTGCCGCGATCCCGACCGCGATCATCGAGCCCGAGATCAGCCCGCCGGGAAGGCCGGCGACGAGAAATACGAGGCCGCCGGCGGTGCCGACGACAAGCGTCTCTATCGTGCTCAAGACGTTGGCACGGCTCGGCCATTCGAACGGCAGGGAGGCGACGATTTGCTTCACGCCACCTTATCGCAAATCAGCGAGAGGCGCACAATTGCAGGCTCGTCATGCCGCAATGCGCATGTCTCTCACTGATGCTGGCGGAGGATCGTGATGGGCTTACTTCTTGTCGGCGGTGGCGGGGGCGGCAGTGCCGGCCTTCGCTTCCTTCATGCATTCGCGGCGAAATTTCTTGCGCTCCTTGCCCTTCAGTCCCTTGGCGTCCGCCTGCTTGGAGCATTCAAGCGATTCGGCCGAGCGCTCCTTCGGCGCCTTCTTGTCGGCGGTTGCAGCAGTGTCGGTCTTTGTATCGGTCTTGGCGGCCGGCGCGGCGGTCTGGGCGAAGGCAGTGCCGGTGGCGAGCAAGGAGACGAGAGCGAGGGCGGCAAGGCGGGAGGTGACGGTCATGTGTTGCACTCTTCTTGAATTGCGAGGGGCTGGGAACGTCGGCCCGCGTTGCTGAACGCGACATGAATGAGTCGAACGGCGGCACCACTAAATTTTGCCGGCGCAACCCATCGCATCCTTGTCGCAAGCCACCGACACGCTAGGATAGCAATCCTCGTTTCACTTTCGTCGGGAAGACCAAGGAGGAGACCCAGGGATGACCATTCAGGCAAAATTGTTGTGTGCGATTGCAGCGGCGTGTGTCGCGGCATTGGTGGCGAGCGCGCCGGCGCAGGCACTGACCGCGCAGGAGTGCAGCGCAAAATATCAGGCGGCCAAGAAGGACGGCTCGCTCGGCACCATGAAGTGGAATGACTTCCGCAAGGCCCAATGCGGTGCAGACGCAACCCCCGCCGCTGCGCCCACCGCGGCTGCTCCGGCTGCGCCCGCCGCTCCTGCCGAACCGAAGCAGGCGAAGAAGGAAGCCGCGCCCGCCGCTGCGCCGACGCTGCCGGCTGGACCTGCGATCTATCCGAACGCGGTCGATCCGAAATACGCCAAGGAGACGCCCGGCAAGGCGCGGCTCCACACCTGCGTCGACCAGTACAATGCCAACAAGGCCACCAACGGCAATGGCGGCTTGAAATGGATCCAGAAGGGCGGCGGCTATTACAGCGAATGCACCAAGAAGCTGAAGGGCGCAGCCGCCTGAGCTTCGAAAGCAATGCGATGGCCGGGGCAAAGCTCCGGCCATTTCGCTTAGTCGAGCAGCTTCTCGGCCGATTTGGCCACAAGCTGCGACCGCTTGCGCGGCCCGCGCTCGACGAACAAGAGGCTTTGCCCGAAGATGAAGCAGTAGAACAGGAAGGCCTGCGCCTCGGCCTCCTCGGCGGCAAGGCCGGTCGCGCGATAGAGCTCTGCGACGTGCTTGAGCCGCGCGGCATCCACGCTCGCCACCGCCGCCGCCGCGCCCTCATCCGAACGGGCCCATTGCCGGATCGCGAGCTCGATCGCCATGCCCTCCGGATTGACCCGCTCGGAATAGAGCTGGATCAACGCTTTCAGCCGCTCGCGGGGCTCTTGTCCGTCGAGACTCGTCTGCTGCGCGATCGCCGCAGCGCGTCCCTCGCGCCAGCGTTCCAGAATTGCTTTGAGCAGTGCGGGCCGGTCGGCGAAGCGGCGGTAGAAGCCGCCCTTGGTGACGCCGAGGTTCTTGGCGAGCACCTCCACCCGCACGCCCTCGACGCCCGAGCGGGCGAGTTCGGTAAACCCTGCCTCGACCCAGACATCGCCCTTGCCGTCGCTCATGAAGGAAGCCTCGCCGGTTCTTGATACGGTGCCGTATTGCTAGCGCGACGCAGCTCTGATACGCTACCGTATCAACAAAGGCGGTAGAAAAAGAATAGGGCGGAAGGCGTGAACGATGATGGCATTCGAGCCAAAAAACCCGGATTACCGCGCTGCGGCCACGGCGATGTTCGCGGCCCAGCCGGCAATGCACACGCTCGGTATTTCGATCATCCATCTCGCCCCGGGCGAGGTGGAGCTGGCGATGCCGCATTCGGCTGCCTTCACGCAGCAGAACGGATTTGTCCATGCCGGTATCATTACGGCAGGCCTCGACAATGCCTGCGGAGTCGCCGCCTTCACCCTGATGCCGCGTGAAGCGGACATCCTCACCGTCGAGTTCAAGACCACGCTGCTCGCACCTGCTCGCGGCGCGCGCTTTGTCTTCAAGGCCGCGGTGGTCAAACCCGGTCGCACGCTGACCTTCTGCGAAGCCAGGGCTTTTGCCGAGCATGAGGGCAAGGCGACGCTGATCGCGTCCATGACCGGCACGCTGATGGCGATGCTGCCGCGCGGTGCGGCTTCGCCGGCGCCGGCCGCAATCCGCTCATAGCATGGCGATGACATCGCGCCCGCGACGCTCTATATGAGCGGTAACACTTCTCGGTCCCGAATCGTATTTGCAGCGATGGGACCGAAACGGGACGAGATATGGCTGGATCTGGCAATAAGGGCCTAGTGACGACGCGGCGCGCGGCGTTGACGTTGATCGGGGCAGGCGTCTTGGCGGCTGGTGGGATCACTTTCGCCCGCGCCGCCGCCGATGGCGACGAGGTGCTGACCGAATCCAAGGTGTTGCGTGATCCCGAGACGCCGGTTGCCGGCAATCCCGACGGCAACATCACCATCGTCGAATGGTCCGATTACAATTGTCCCTATTGCCGCAAGCTCGAGCCTGAGCTGCGCCAGGTCGTCCAGGACGACGGCAAGGTGAGGCTGGTGATGAAGGATTGGCCGATCCTCGGGCCGGTCTCGGTCACGGCGGCGCGGACCGCGCTGGCGGCGAAATTCCAGGACAAATACCATCAGGCCCACGACGCCATGATGGGCGTCAGCTCGCGCCTGACCGAGCCGCGCATCAACGAGATTCTTGCTGGCGCAGGCGTCGACATGGACCGGCTGAAGCGCGATCTCGCCGGCCACGCCAAGGACATCGACGCCATCCTCAAGCGCAACAACGAGCAGGCCGAAGCCTTCGGCTTCCGAGGCACGCCGTCCTTCATCGTCGGCAAATACCGCGTACCCGGCGTGCTGAGCATGAACGAGTTCGAGCAGGTTATTGCCGACGCACGCAAGGCCAAGATGAACTGAGCCAGGCGATAGTCATCACCTAACACAAAGGCGCCGCCGCGGAGTTCGCGACGGCGCCTTGTTCATGATACCGCGTCGCTACTTCGACGAGATCCGGACCCAGTCCTTGTGCGCGCGGTCCCGCAGCGCGTCCCAATCGGCCTTGGCGACATCCCAGTTCACGATGGTGCGATTGGTGATCGCGACCTCGCCATTGGCGACCGACGACGTCTGCATGGAATCATAGACGTAGACCCCGCCCGCAAGCAGCAGCGCGCCGAGGATCATTCCGAAAAAAGTCTGCATGGCGAACCTCCGGTGACGAGCGATAACGTCGGTGCGGAGCGATTGTTCCCGCGGCGGTGCGGCGCGGGTAAGGACGGATCGTTCATCTCCTATTCAGCCAATCCAGCAGCTCCGCGTTGATCTCGCGCGGATAGGTGTGACTGAGGTCGTCGATCTCCCGATAGGTCACGTCGGCGCCGGCGGTAGAGAGCGTCGCCTGCGTCTGCCGTGCGGTCTGCACCGGAAACATCCAGTCGAGCTTGCCGTGGGTGATGAAGACCGGCAGGCGCTGGAGGCGCTTGGCGTTCGCCACCTCCGCCATCAGCGGATGGAAGGTCGCCGACACCGGCGCAAGATGGGTGAAGGGCGAAGCACCGTCGAGCCCGGTGACGTAGCAGAAGGTGCCGCCGTCGCTCATGCCGGTCAGCAGCATGCGCGAGGCATCTATGCTCCAGCGGCTGCGCACGGTCTCGAGGATGCGCATGAGATTCGGCGTATCGGCGTCATCGCCCATTAGCGCCCAGGTCGGGCCGATTGCGGTCGGCGCTACCAGGATTGCGCCGAGGCTGCGCGCATCGCGCAACCAGCTCCACAGGAAACCGCGCCCGTTGCCGCTGCCGCCATGCAGCGCCATCACCAGCGGCATGGTCCGATCGGGCGTGTAATATTCGGGCACATAGACCGAGAAGCCGCCGCGGCTGCCCGGCTCGTTGTGATCATGGAAGATGCCGGTATTTTCGCTAGCGCCACCTTCGAGCCGGGACAACAGCTCGGCATTTCCGCGATTGGCAGCGTTGAGAAAGAAGCTGCTCACGGGAGGAAACTGCACCGCCAGCGGATAGAGCGCCTCTTGCGCGCGCGGCAGGTGGCGCAGCGCGCGGAACACGGCGACGAGGTCGCCATTGCCGCGCTCGACCTCGCGGATCCCGGCAAAGGCGGCGAGCGTCTCGTTGCAAGCGCGATCGAGCCGCTCGCGCAGCCCGGCGAACTGCTCCGGCCAGTCGCCGATCGCTGCCCGCGCCGCTTGCAGCGCCTCGTCCGGCGAGCCGATCGCGTTCATCACCGAGGCGAAGGCTGGCGGGTGCAGATGCCGCTGGAAGAAGCCGAGCGCCTCCAGCGCATTGAGCAGCGGCGGCAGCACGGCCACGATGTCGTCCACGACGGCCTCGGTCATTGCCGCTTCCTCAAGCCTTGCGTCAGTGCAGCTGCGGCGCCTTCAGGAGCTTGAAGCGGTCGGTCGAGGTCACCGTGACGTCGAAGGTGACGCCTTCATGATGCACGGTGAGCGGCACGTCGACGCCGGCGGCGCCGAGCGCCCACATTTTCCGATAGAAGCCGGTCTGGCTCGTGACCTTCTCGCCGTTCACGGCGAGGATGACATCGCCAGTCTTGAGCTCGGCGCGCGCGGCCGGGCCGTTGGCGGAGATGCCGATCACCACCACGCGGTTGTCGATCTCGGTCGAGTAGAGCCCGAGCCAGGGCCGCGCCGGCTTGTTGACGCGGCCGAACTTGCGCAGGTCGTCGAGGATCGGCTTCAAGAGGTCGATGGGCACGATCATGTTGACGTGCTCGCCCTTGCCGTCGCGTTCGCGCTCGAGCTGGAGCGAGCCGATGCCGATCAACTCACCGCGTTCGTTGAGAAGCGCGGTGCCGCCCCAGTTCGGATGTGCGGGATAGGTAAAGATGGCCTCATCCAGCAGATATTCCCAATAGCCGGCGAATTCCTGCTTGGCCACGATCTGGCTCGCAACCGAGCGCGTGCGGCCGCCGGCGCCGCCGACCACGACGCGATCGCCGATCCGCGATTCCGCCGAGGTGCCGAGCGGCAAGGGTTCGACGTCGAGCTGGCCGAGCGCCTGCACGAGGCCGAAGCCGGTGACGGAATCGAAGCCGAGCGCATGGCCTTCGACCACGCGTCCGTCGGCCAGGTGCAGCCATACGGATTCCGCCTCGGTGATGAGGTAGCCGATTGTGAGCACCAGCCCGTCGTCGATCACGACGCCGTTGCCGGCGCGTTCGGTGCCCAGCGTCTCGGCGCTGAAGGCGTCTGGCGGGATGATGGCGTGCAGGCCGACGACGGACGCGAGCGCGCGGTCGAGATCGAAACCATAATCGCTTGCACGCGGCTGATTGGCCGGTGGCACTCTCCATTCGGTCAGTGCGGGCATGGAGTTCTCCTGGCTGAGAGCATCGCTCCGCCGTCGCCGGCGGAACGAGGCGCGAAGCACGGATAATTTAGGCCGGAGGACGCCGTCTTGAAAGCCTCGTTCCCAACTATTCCAGAGAACGCCGCGTGAAATCTTCGAAAGGCATAACGACGGTTCGTGCGCAGGTGGCAGGTGACAGCCGGCCCTTCGACCCGGCAGCCGTCGCATGGCTGGTGTCCGGCGAGGTGCTAGGCGCGGTGCAATGAAGCTGCTAACCATTGCCGCTTCGTTTGACCAGGGATCACGGATCGAAGCATGGATAACCGCAGCGACATCTGGCGTGGCGTCGACACGATCAAGGCGCGTTTCATCGACCTCAGCGATAAGATCTGGGGCACGCCCGAGGTGTGCTACACCGAGGCGCGGTCCGCCGCCGAGCATCTCGCCGAGCTGCGTCATCAGGGTTTCCGCATCACCGAGAATCTCGCCGGCATCCCGACTGCGCTGATGGGCGAGTGGGGCGAAGGCGGTCCGGTCATTGCCTTCATGGGTGAATATGACGCGCTGCCGGGATTGAGCCAGGAGGCAGGTGTCGCCGAGCACCGTCCGATCGAGGTCGGTGGCCATGGCCATGGCTGCGGTCACAATCTGCTCGGTTCCGCTGCGCTGCTCGCCGCGACGGCGGTGAAGGACTGGCTCGCCGAGAACAAAGTGCCCGGCCGCGTGCGCTATTACGGCTGCCCCGCAGAGGAAGGTGGCGCGGCAAAGGCCTTCATGGTGCGCTCGGGTGCGTTCGAAGATGCCGACATCGCCATCACCTGGCATCCGCACAGCTTCTGGGAAGTGGCGGTCACGCCCTCGCTCGCCAACACGCGCGCGGATTTCATCTTCACCGGTCGCACCTCACATGCGGCGGCCTCGCCGCATCTCGGCCGTTCTGCGCTCGACGCGGTGGAATTGATGAACGTCGGCGTGAACTACATGCGCGAGCACATGCCGAGCGATGCGCGCGTGCACTACGCCTTGCTCGACACCGGCGGCATCGCGCCCAACGTGGTGCAGGCCCATGCACGGGTGCGCTATTCGATCCGTGCCCGCGATCTTCCCGGCATGAACGAGCTGGTCGAGCGCGTGTCCAAGATCGCGCAGGCGCGGCGCTGATGACCGAGACCAAGATGGAAATGAAGATCATCTCCGCGGTCTCCAACATCCTGCCGAATACCCCGCTGGAGCAGGCGCTACACCGTATCATGGAAGACCTCGGACCGCCGCATTTCGACGAGGCGGACAAGGGCTTTGCCAGCCAGATTCGTGCGACGCTGAGCGACAAGGACATTTCGTCGGTTTACTACGCGATCGGCATGGAGCCCACCGATCGGCCGCTGGCCGACTTCCTGGTGCCGCTGGATGCCAAGCGCAACCCGCTGGTCGGTTCGACCGACGTGGGCGACGTGAGCTGGGTGGTCCCGACCGTGCAGGTTCACGCACCGACGGTTGCAATCGGCACGCCCTTCCACACTTGGCAGGTAGTGGCGCAGGGCAAGAGCCCGCATGCCCACAAGGCGATGGTGCAGGCCGCCAAGGCGATGGCCGGGCTCGGTATCAAGGCGCTGACGGAACCGGAGCTGATCAAGTCTGCCAAGGCGGATCTTCAGAAGCGGACGGCCAAGATGCCTTACGTCTGTCCGTTGCCGGATCACGTCGCGCCGCCGCTCGATATGTCGGTGACGTAGAGCGTCGATACTTAAGTCTGATCCGACGAACAAATTTTCCGCAGTGCAGCGCGCAATCCAGCGTGTTTTGATGCTGGATTGCCGAATGGATGGGCTCACGGAAGGCAGTTCTGCCCAACGGACAGCCAGAAGACCGTTTGCATACATACGGTCCCAGTTGACGCGCCCCCCATTCGGTGTGCCATCTACTGCCAGCTAATTGGGCGGCAGCTCTGACGGCCGTCGTCATCACGATAGGAACCAGACGGGGGACAACCATGCTGGATAAAGAACTGCGTTCGATGATCGGCCAGGTGAAGGACGGGCGGATGGATCGCCGCGGCTTCATCAAGCACATGGCCGCGGTCGGTCTCACCGCTCCTCTGGCCAATCAGATCCTCGCGCTCGGCGGCGTCGCCATGGCCGAGGGCGCCTCGACTTACAAGCCGACGAAGCGCGGCGGCGGTGGTGCGCTGAAGCTGCTGTGGTGGCAGGGCCCGACCCTGCTCAATCCGCACTTCGCCACCGGCACCAAGGACCAGGACGGCTCGCGCCTGTTCTACGAGCCGCTCGCCTCCTGGGACCCCGACGGCAACATGAAGCTGGTTCTTGCGGCAGAAATTCCCTCGATCCAGAACGGCGGGCTCGCCGCCGACGGCAAATCGGTGACCTGGAAGCTCAAGCCCGGCGTCAAATGGCACGATGGCAAGCCGTTCACTGCCGACGACGTTGTGTTCAACTGGGAATATGCAAGCGATCCTGCCACCGCAGCAGTCACCATCGGCACCTACCGCGACATCAAGGTCGAAAAGATCGATGATCTCACGGTACGCCTCCTTTTCGCCAAGCCGACCCCCTTCTGGGCCGATGCTTTCGTCGGTGCACCGAATTGCATCATCCCCAAACATCTATTTGCGGACTACAAGGGCGCCAAATCCCGCGAGGCGCCGAACAACCTGTCACCCGTCGGCACCGGTCCCTACAAGTTCGTGGAATTCAAGCCCGGCGATCTCGTGCGCGGTGTGATCAATTCCGACTACCACATGCCCAACCGCCCCTACTTTGATACGCTTGAGATGAAGGGCGGCGGCGATGCCGTTTCGGCGGCGCGCGCGGTGATCCAGACCGGCGAATACGATTTCGGTTACAACATCCAGGTCGAAGATGACGTGCTGCTGCGCCTGGAAAAGGGCGGCAAGGGCAAAGCAGTCTACGCCGTGGGGGGTGACACCGAGTTCATCGCGCTCAATTTCACCGATCCAAACACCGAGATCGATGGCGAACGCTCTTCGATGAAGACCAAGCACCCGCTGTTCTCCGATCCGGCCGTGCGCAAGGCGCTGTCCATGCTGGTCGATCGCGAGTCGGTCAAAAAGGCCATCTACGGCCGCGCCGGCCGCACGACCGCTAATTTCCTCAACGGTCCCGAGAAATTCGTGTCCAAGAACAACACTTGGGAGTTCAGCGTCGAGAAGGCGGCGAAACTTCTTGATGACGCCGGCTGGAAGCCCGGCGCGGACGGCATCCGCGAGAAGGACGGCAAGAAGCTGAAGCTGCTGTACCAGACCTCGATCAACGGACCGCGCCAGAAGACTCAGGCGATCGTCAAGCAAGCCTGCCAGAAGGCTGGCATCGATGTCGAACTCAAATCCGTTGTCGCCTCCGTGTTCTTCTCCTCGGACGTCGGCAATCCCGACACTTATCCGAAGTTCTATGCGGACCTGGAGATGTTCCAGATTCCCATGAGCCAGCCGGATCCTTCGCAGCACATGCGCCGCTATACGTCGGACAGGGTGTCAACCAAGGAGAACAAGTGGCAGGGCACCAATTTTCCGCGTTGGGTCAACAAGGACTACGACGCGATCATCGCAGCGGCAGAAGCCGAAATGGACCCGATCAAGCGCGCCGCGCTGTACATCAAGGCCAATGATCTCTTGATTCAGGAGGTCGTATTCATCCCAGTGCAGCATCGCCTCAAGGTGGAAGCCGCGGCCAACAACCTTGTCTGCATCGTCAGCGGTTGGGCCAACGAGACCGACAACCTGTTCGACTGGTACCGGGAGGCATGATCCCGAGGGCGTAGACGGATTTCCCTATGAGCCAATACGTCCTGCGTCGCCTGCTGATCGCGATTCCGAGCCTGCTCGGAATCTCGGTCGTGCTGTTCGTCGTGCTCGCGCTCGCCCCCGGCGATCCGTTCTCCGAGCTGGCGACCAATCCGAACGTGCCGCCCGAAGTGCAGGCGGCACTTCGGGCCAAGTTCGGCCTCGACGATCCGATTCACCTTCGCTACCTGCATTGGCTCAACGCCATGCTGCACGGCGACTGGGGCTTCTCCTTCGTCAGCCGGATGAACGTCGACACGCTGATCCTCCAGCGCCTGCCCGCGACCCTCTACGTGATCGGCTCGGCGCAGATCCTTGCGCTCCTGATCGCGATTCCCGTCGGCGTGTACGCGGCGACCAGGCCATATTCGCTATTCGACCAGATCGCGAATACGCTCGCCTTCGTCGGCTTCTCGCTGCCGACCTTCTTCACGGGCATCCTGTTCATCCTGATCTTCTCGGTCACGCTCGACTGGCTGCCCTTCGTCTACACCACCGACATCAAGGGCACGGGAATCCACTGGGTGCTGGAGATGATCCGCCAGGCGATCATGCCGGTGGCGGTGCTCGGCCTGTTCCAGGCGGCGTCGATGACGCGCTTCGTGCGCTCGGCGATGCTCGACGTGATCCGGCTCGACTATGTCACCACGGCGCGCGCCAAGGGCCTCGGACAAACCAAAGTTATCGTCAAGCACGTGATGCGCAACGCCATGATCCCGGTCGTGACGCTCATTGCGTTGCAGATGCCGGCGGTGTTCGGGGGCGCCATCGTCACCGAGCAGATCTTCCGCATTCCTGGTATCGGCTCGCTGCTGATCTCCTCGATCCTGTCCAACGACACGCCGGTGGTGATGGCCGTCACCTTCGTGTTCGCGTGCCTCGTCGTGCTGTTCAATCTCATCGCGGACATCCTTTATGGCTGGCTTGACCCTCGCATCTCCTTCCGCTGAGCGGCGCGTCTACTCGCCCTGGCGCGAGACGTGGCGGCGCTATAGTCGCCACAAGCTCGCTGTGGTCAGTGCGTTCCTGCTTCTCGTTCTGATCCTGGCGGTGGTGATTGGCCCCTTCGTCTGGCGGGTCAAGATCGACGACATCGACATCGTCGCGGGTATGCAGGGCCCATCGCTGGCCCATCCTTTCGGCACCGACGATCTCGGCCAGGACATCCTGGCCCGCATGATCTATGGCGGGCGCATCTCGCTCGCGGTCGGTCTCGCCGCAATGCTGGTCTCGGTCTTTGTCGGTGTGCTGATCGGTGCGCTCGCCGGCATGTCGCGCGGTGCGCTCGGTCATGGGCTGATGTGGCTCACCGATCTCTTTTTGTCGCTGCCGCAATTGCCGCTCCTGCTGTTGCTCATTTATCTCTTCCGCGACGGGCTGAAAGCCGCGTTCGGCCCGGAGGGCGGCATCTTTATCCTGATCGTGCTCGTGATCGGCGGCCTCCGCTGGATGCCGGTGGCGCGCCTCGTGCGCGCGCAGTTCCTGTCGATCCGCGAGAAAGAATTCGTCGAGGCCGCGCGGGCGCTCGGCGCCAGTCCAGTGCGGCAGGTGGTGCGCCACATCCTGCCCAATGCGCTCGGCCCCGTGATCATCGCCGGCACCATCGACGTCGCTGCCGCCATCATCGCCGAATCGACGTTGTCGTTCCTCGGCCTCGGCTTTCCGCCGGATACCCCGACTTGGGGGCGGCTGCTGTACGACGCCAAGGATTTTCTCGACATCGGCCCGCATTGGGCGCTGTTCCCGGGCGGCGCGATCTTCATCGCGGTGGTAGCCATCAACTTCATCGGTGACGGCTTGCGTGACGCGCTCGATGCGCGACGGGTGATCTGATGGCGCCACTGCTCGAAATCAAGGGTCTAAAAACCCACTTCTCCACCGACGACGGCATCCTCCAGGCCGTCGACGGCGTCGACATCTCCGTCAATCGCGGCGAGACGCTGTGCGTCGTCGGCGAGTCTGGCTGCGGTAAGACCGTGACGGCGATGTCGATCCTGAAGCTGATCGCTATGCCGCCGGGCCGGATCGCGGCGGGCCAGATCATGTTCGAGGGTCGCGATCTCGTTCCTTTGACGAGCAATCAGCTTGACGAGGTCCGCGCCAAGGAGATCGGCTTCATCTTCCAGGAGCCGATGACCTCGCTCAATCCGGTGCTCACCATTGGCGAGCAGATCGCCGAGAGCCTGCGGCGGCACGAAGCGGTAACCAAGAAGCAGGCGCTCGAGCGCACCATCGAGATGCTGAAGCTGGTGCAGATCCCGAACGCCGAAGGCCGCGTGCACAACTATCCGCACCAGTTCTCCGGCGGCATGCGCCAGCGCGTGATGATCGCGATGGCGCTCGCCTGCAAGCCGAAGCTGATCATCGCCGACGAGCCGACAACCGCGCTGGACGTCACCATCCAGGCCCAGATTCTCGACCTGCTCCAGGACATGAAGGACCGCTTCGGCATGGCGGTGATGCTGATCACCCATGCGATGGGTGTCGTCGCCGAAACCGCGCAGCGTGTCGTCGTAATGTATGCCGGCAAGGTGGTGGAGGAGGCGCTCGTCGACGATCTCTTCGGCGATCCCCGCCATCCCTATACGCAAGGGTTGATCCGCTCGATCCCGCGCATCGATCTCGACAGCGAGCACAAGACGCGGCTGGAGGCGATCGGCGGCTCGGTGCCGATCCTGATCAATCCGCCGGTCGGCTGCCGCTTTGCCCCGCGCTGCAAGTTCGCCATGAACGTGTGCACCGGGAAGGAGCCGCTGCTGCGCGAGATCGCGCCCGGGCATCGCGTGGCCTGTCACTTGGGAGATACCAGTCTGGGAGGCGCGGCATGAGCCAACCGTTGCTGCGCGTCAGCGGCCTGAAGAAACATTTTCCCGTGCTCGGCGGTCTGCTGTCGCGCCAAGTTGGGACCGTCTACGCGGTCGACGGCGTGTCTTTCTCCGTGAATCGCGGCGAGACGCTCGGCCTCGTCGGCGAGTCCGGCTGCGGCAAGTCCACGACGGGGCGTTGCGTGCTGCGCCTGATCGAGCCGACCGACGGCGAGGTCACCTTCGACGGCCAGGACGTGCGTAAGCTCGGCGGCAACGATCTGCGCGCGATGCGGCGGAACATGCAGCTCGTATTCCAGGATCCGTTCGCCTCGCTCAATCCGCGCATGACGGTCGGTGCGATCCTCGGCGAAGCCTTCACCATCCACAATCTCGCCTCGTCCGCGAAAGAGCGCGAGGAGCGCGTCGCGGGTCTCCTGGTCAAGGTTGGGCTCAAGGCCGAGCACATGCGGCGCTACCCGCACGAGTTCTCCGGCGGCCAGCGCCAGCGCATCGTGATCGCGCGGGCGCTCGCGGTCGAACCGAAGCTGATCGTCTGCGACGAGCCGGTCTCCGCGCTCGACGTGTCGATTCAGGCGCAAGTGATCAACCTGTTGGAAGATCTCCAGGCCGAGCTGAACCTCACCTATTTGTTCGTCGCGCACGATCTCTCTGTCGTCGAGCACATCTCCGATCGCGTCGCGGTGATGTATCTCGGCCGCATCGTCGAACTCGCGAAGGCGAGTGATCTCTACCGCAACCCGCAGCATCCCTACACCAGGGCGCTCCTGTCCGCGGTGCCGGTGCCCGATCCCAAGTTCAAGCGCGAACGCATCCGCCTCAAGGGCGACGTGCCGAGCCCGATGAAACCGCCATCCGGCTGCCACTTCCACACCCGTTGTCCGATCGCCCAGCCGCGCTGTGCGGAAAGCGCGCCGGAGCTGAGGGAAGGGGCGGGCGGGCACTTTGTGGCGTGCCATCTGGCTTGATGCCGGCGGAAAGCGGAGCGCGAGTCATTCGTGAAGCAGGCCGTGCTCCGAAAGGGCCTGCTTGAAAGCCTGCACCGACGTATGGTGATGCGCGGAGAGACCCGCCTCGCGCGCGCCGGCAACATTGGCCGCGACATCGTCGACGAACAGGGCCATCTCCGGCCTCACGTTGAGCTCGGACAGGCAGCGGCGGTAGCAGCGCGGGTCCGGCTTCGCCGTCTTGAACTGGGCCGAGGTGTAGATTTGAGAGCCGAACAGCGGGCGCAAGTCCGGCAGCAGGGTGTCGATATGGTCAGCGACCAGCGTGGTGTTGTTGGTAAGGACGGCAATGTCGACGGTCTTGCGCAAGCTGTCGGCAATCTCCAGCATCGCGCGTTTGGCCTGCATTGAACGGCGCCGCGCCTCGACCCATTCGTCGAGCGATAGGGAATAACCGATGCGCTCGCCGAACCCGCGCAGATAGTCTGAGGCATCGAGCGCGCCAGTGTCGCCGAGAAATTCGAATCCGGATGCCCAGATCGCCTTGTAGACGGCTTCACTCGTGATCCCGGCCAGCTCCGCAAGAAAGGCGACGCGCTTTTCCCTCTCGTAGTCACAGAGGACGTTGTCCATATCGAAAAGGACGAGCTTAATCTCGCCAGTCACCGCAGCACTCTCGGATCGGCCGAACATCCGGCCGCGGTGCAAATCATATCCCGTCCGGACCCGACGGACAAATCCAGAGGAGAGGTCGTCACGCGCTCTTGGCCGGCCACGGAACGACCTGTCCCGACATCACCAGCCGGTCACGGCCGCTGTCCTTGGCCGCGTAGAGCGCGCGGTCGGCGGCCGCGACCAGCGTGCTGCAGTCCATCGCGGTCTGGGACGGAAGAGCCGTCGCGCCGCCAACGCTCGCAGTCACCAGCCGGGAAGGTGGATTCTGTGCATGCAGCATGCCGAGACCGTGCAGCGCCTGGCGAATCCCTTCGCCGATCTCGGTGCAGCCATCCGGGCCGGTGTTCGGCAACAGCACGGCGAATTCCTCGCCGCCGTAGCGCGCGGCGAGGTCGGCCGGGCGCTTGGCCTGGGCGGACAGGATCCTGCCGAGCGCGCGCAGGCAGGCGTCGCCCGCCTGATGTCCGTAATGATCGTTGAACTTCTTGAAATGATCGACATCGACCAGCAGCAGCGAGAGCTGCGTGCCGTCGCGCCGGGCGCGCGCCCACTCATCGGCGAGACGTTCGTCGAATGTGCGTCGGTTGGCGAGGCCGGTAAGGCCGTCGGTCGTTGCGAGCGAGGCGAGTTTGTCCTGAAGGTCCTTCTGCTCGGTCATGTCGCGCACCACCGCGACGACGCCGTCGATGGCACCGCTGTCCGAGGCAAGGGTCACGTGCAGCGCCGCCTCGGCCCAGATCTCGCCCTTGTCGCGATGACGCTGGCGATAGACGAACCGCGCTTCCTCGGCTTCGCCATTCTTCAGCGCAATGATCGCCTGCTCGACCCGTTGCATGTCGTCCGTGTGAATGCCGGCCAAAGCCGACGTGTCCAGCAGTTCCTCGGCGGACCAGCCGGTGATGCGCGCGCATGAGGGAGAGACGTAGAGCAGCCGGTTATCGAGCCCGATCCGGGTCACCATGTCGCTGGATTGCTCGGCCAGCAGGCGGAAATTCGCTTCCTTGGCAACCAAGGCCTGGGCCATGAGCTGCCGCTGCACCAACTGACGGACCAAGTAGAAGCCGATCACCGCGATCAGCAGAACGAGGCCGAGGACGAAGGTCATGCGCGCGGCCGCCGCGCGTCGCCAGGGCGCCAGCACGTCGTCTTGCGACTTGCTCGCCAGCACCATCAGCGGATAGCGGCTGCTGCGCTGGTAGTAGCTCAGCCGCTCCACGCCATCGAGCGGCGATTTGAAATAGTAGACCGAGGCGGCGGGGCGGCTTTTCCAGCTTCTGAACAGGGGCGCATTGGACAGGTCGCGTCCAACGAAGGCGCCGCTCTCGTCGCGACTGCGCGCCAGCATGATGCCGCTATTGTTGAGCAGCGATGCCGAGCCGTTCGGACCGATGTCGAACCGCTCGTAGAACTTGACGAAATAGCTGACGTCGATCGTGAGCAGGGCAACGCCGGCGAAGCCGCCGTCGGAATCGTTGATCCGGCGGGATGCGGTGATGATCCATTGGCCGCCGGCTCTGCTCTTGACGGGCGGTCCGATCAGCGTGCCGGTTGCAGGCGAGTCGCGATGGTGGCGGAAATAACCGCGATCGCTGTTGTTAAGGTTGGAGAAGTCGAGGCGTTCAGTCGTGGCAAGCCAGCGGCCGGTCGCGTCGTAGACGAAGATGCCGCGGATGCGGTCCGATGATTTGCGTGTCGGCAGATAAGCCTGGAGTTTCGCAATCGTGTCCGGACCCGTCCCGTCGATTTCGAGCCGATGGACCAACCCGACCAGGATCGTGTCGACCAGTTCGAATGTATCGTCCGCGTGCTGGATCAGCGAATGCGCCAGATTGGTGACGTCGACTTCGGCTGCCCTGAGATCGGCATTGCGCGCTTCCCATTCACGCCAGGCGCTCAAGCCGAGGATCGCCACGCAAGTCAGCGCGACGAAGCCCGCCGCCCAAAGCGGAAGGCGCGTCTTGCCGAGTTCGCGGCTCGTGACCATCAGGCTTGCTCCAAATCGGTGCAAACCTCTCACTTTGGCCTTAACGGCCTGTTGCAACTTCTGCGATGATTTTGTGCGTCCGTAGTCAACCGGACGGGTCGACGAGATCTTGACCGACTCTGCTCGGCGGTTGTTAACCACCTCGCCGCAGCGTGACAGCCTCATCCTGCGTCCGCTGCGTCATCCCTCCAGCGTGAAGCCGACGCGCAGCGTGACCTGATAGTGACGGACAGTGCCGTTCTCGATGTGGCCGCGCGTCTGCACAACCTCGAACCATTTCATCTCGCGAACGGTCTTGGCGGCGCGCCCGATCGCGTTCTGGATCGCATCCTCGATGGAGGTCTCGGATGATCCGACCAGTTCCAGGATCTTATAGACGTGATCATGTTCGGCTGTGGGCATGATGAGCCTCCCTCGGTTGCGCTGCGGCATGCATCGCTTGCGCTCTGATCTGAACGAGCGCCAATGCTTCAGGTTCCGTCTTGCGATGGCCGGCATACGCCCGGTGGTGGAGGGGGCAGTCTCCTCCTGCTAAGCGCTGCCCACGGATTCCGCGCGGCGCGACAGGACGTAGCGCTCACACTCGGCGGCGTCAGGCTGGCGATGCGGTGGACGCAGGCTATCTGCAGCCTGCTGCACGATGGGCGCAGGTTGAGTGGCTCGCCAGAGCAGGCGCAGCAGCAGGGCCAGCAGCACCATCATCGCGAAGCCGCCGATGGAAGGTACAAATTTGTCGTCCATCCCAGTCAGATCCGCTTCATTGCCGAACTGCGCTGCGAGTCTGGCCGATTGCAGCATTCCATAGGCGCCGGCAAGCAGGATCAATCCGTAGAGGAAACTGCGCTCCCGGGCGTTCGCCACTTGTGCAAGATCAGGAAGCATCAACGCAAGGCCGATTCCGATGATCGGCAGGTCGTAATCATAGGCGTAGGGGCTGATCATCACCGACACCATGGCAGCGACACCGAACGCGAAATTGGGTGAGGCCCTGCGCGCCGTTCCAAGCCAGACCGCAAGCACGACCGCAAACAGGGCGAGGCTCGCCGCAGCCGCCTGCATCCAGAAGGCAACGCTTGAGGGAAGGCCGGCCCGGCCAAGCGCAGCGTAGGTCGAGACCATGCGGAACAGCGGATAGAAGCCGCGCTCCAGGAAGATAGCCGATTCCCGGATTGCGCCGAGCCATGCGGTCCAGATCTGCCATCCGAACACGAGCGTGCAGACGAGCGAGCTTGCGAGCACGACTGCAGCGGCGGTCGCGAGCGCCCCCCAGCGGCGCGTCGCCAGCATGTAGACTCCGGCGGCGATGGCCAGGTGCGGCTTGATCACCATTGCCCCCAGAGCAAGACCAGCGATGATCTGACGCCGCTCGACGTTGAGGCAGACGATGCCGATTAGGGTGCCGGTCAGGAAGCCGTTCTGGCCGCAGCCGACCGTGATCGCCAGCGCAGGAAACAGCACGACCAAGACGAGCGCGAAATTCTGCCCGGCGATGGCCCGAAGCGTCAGGAGGTAGGCAACCAGCGTGGCCGTGATGAACAGCAGATAGGCGATGCCGGCCGGCAGCAGCGCGAATGGCGCCACCAGAAGATCGAACTGCGGCGGATAAGTCCAGGGCATGAAGCTGGTTGAACCGGCAAATGCCTGCTGAAGCTTGACCAGCGTCTCGAACCGGTAGACCAGATCGAGCTGACCGTAGCAGATCTGCTGTGCGACGATGTAGAAGGCGTCGAAATCTGACAGTTCGCGGACTTGCCAGGCGCTCCAGCGGCCGAACCTGAACGTCTTGAACAGGACCATCACAGCGAGCGTCGCAAGCACGAAGCGGACATAGATCGTCCGCTTCGACGGTGAGGATTGAACCGCTTCCAGCGTCTCGGCAAACATCGGCGACGACCTCGAACCCTGATAGATCGCGGCCGGGTACGCGGTTCCGCCGATCCCCGGCCAAATTGCCACCAGAGGTTTAAGGGAGAGTAAGGACTGTCGCAGAATTCAAGCAAAAGGTCGCATTGGTGCGGCCGAAGCCGATGCCGGTGGATCCGAGATCCCGCTCGGTTGCCCCGCAAAGGCCGTCGCATAGGACATCTTGGCTGATTCCAGCGGGTGCCTCTCCGGTGCTTTCAAAATCGCCCCGAGAAATTCCTTCTCGGCGTCCATCCGGTCGGTGCGGAAACGCCATTAAGTGTCGCATTCGAGATCGACTGGATTTCAGCCAATCAGATCGACATGGAGCAGGCGCACAGACAGCGATGTCCTGATGAGAGGACCGCCTGGCCTATTCATCGACTGCACCCCGCTCTCCGACATCAAGGTGCCGATCGGCTTCGACCATCCCAGTCCACAGTCCAATTCATGGACGGTGACGGGCCACGCAAGTCCAAAAGCAACCAGAAGGACCGCCAGTTGAACGCCGCGGGGAAAGCCGAAGAGCCATCGTCAACACGCTCCCGCCTCTACGGATCCAGCTCCGTATCCCAATATAGATAGTCCAGCCAGCTGTCGTGCAGATAGTTCGGCGGAAACAGGCGGCCGTTGCGGTGGAGTTGGTGTACGGTCGGCGCGAACGCACTCTGGCGCGGAAACATTTTTGCTTGCGCCGGGGTGAGATTGCCCTTGCGCAGATTACAGGGCGAGCACGCCGCGACCACGTTCTCCCAGGTGGTCTGGCCGCCTTTGCTGCGCGGGATGATGTGATCGAAGGTGAGGTCTTCAGGCGAGCCGCAATATTGGCAGGCGAAACGATCGCGCAGGAAGACGTTGAAACGGGTGAAGGCGGGATGGGTGGTCGGCTTGACGAAGGATTTGAGCGAAACCACGCTCGGCAATTGCATCTCTAACGTCGGACTTCGAACCGCCTGGTCGTAATGCGCGACGATGTTGACGCGGTCGAGGAACACCGCCTTGATCGCGTCCTGCCACGACCACAAAGACAGTGGGTAGTAACTCAGCGGCCGGAAGTCCGCGTTCAGCACCAACACCGGCCAACTGCCTTGCGAGACATGTGCGTTCAAGTAACGCTCCCGGCCTCCAATGTACGCTGCGAAGCAGCAAGTACTGACATACTACATGCAGCGTGACGGGATTGTGAAGCCCGTTGAGCGACTTATTCAGTCGCAAGCAACGCGGCGGCGAGGTGGCAAAAGCGCTCAAAAAGCCGCGATCCCCGGGGACCATGCAGCCGGCCCGGAACCGCCTTCACGGTGCGTTGCAGCTCTATCTTCGCTACTCCCGCACCCGCTCGAGCTTCTGCAAACATCGCGTGGCGCGCACCGCGGGCGGCATCTCCTCGTCCGGAAAGCTCGTCTTCCAGTCGGTAACACCGACTTCACCGACATAGATGGCGCCCTTCGAATCCAGGGCGATGCCGTGCGGCGCCAAAAACTTTCCGCTGGCCACGCCGGGCCCTTCCTCGCCGCCAAGCCGCGCGATGCGCCTGCCCTGCGCGTCTCGATCGATAGCCGCGGCCCGAGATTGGGCACCTTGCGGTTGACGGCCAGGCCGGGGCCGAGCTCGCCGACCACGAAGGTCGGGCTCTTAGCCCCACCGCAGCAGCACAGCGCGCAGGGGCGGTGCAAGTTGTTCCACTGCGTCTCGTATTTGCCGTCTCCATCGAACACCTGCACGCGGTGGTTCTCGCGGTCGGCGACGTAAACCCAGCCGTGGGCGTCAGTGGCAATATTGTGCACGATGTTGAACTGACCGGGATCGGTCCCCGGCTCGCCCCAGCTCCTCATCAGCTTGCCGTCGGGGGTGAACTTGTGCACGCGCGCATTGCCATAGCCGTCGGAGACGTAGATCTCGCCCTTCGGCGACAGCGCGGTGTGGGTGCAGCGGTGGAAGGGATCGCCGCTCATGAACGGCGCTGGCTTCTCGGGAATGCCGATCGTCAGCAGTACCTTGCCCTCAGTGGTGCATTTGCGCACGGTGTGGTCGCCGTCATCGGTGCAGTAGAGATTGTCCTCCGCGTCGATATGCAGGCCATGCGCGCGCGAGAACAGGCCTTCGCCCCAGCTGCGCAGGAAATTGCCTTCGCGGTCGAGCACCACCATCGGATGAGCGCCGCGGTTGAAAACGTAGATCTGGTCCTTGCTGTCGACCGCGACCGAGGCGACGTCGGTGAGTTGCCAGCTGTCCGGCAGCTTGGCGAAGTTTTCGACCACGCGGTAGCGGTGCTCGCCGCTGCCGAGAATGGCTGGCATGGGTTCCTCCTCCTGTCATTCGGGGGCGCGCGTTATCGCGAGCCCGGAATCCATCCATCCGCCAATATGCGACGCAATGGATTTTGGGCTCGCGACTTCGTTGCGCCCCGGAATGACGGCTGGATCATGTGGCACCACCTCACGCCCGCAATATCCCCTCCTCGATCGCCTTGATCTGGAGCGCGAGATATTTCGAGTTGATCCGGCACTGCGCGAGGCTGCCTGCGATGAACCAGAGACCCGGCTGCTTCGTGCGTGTGTACATGTTGCGCAGCTCGAAGCCATCGCCAAAACCCCAGACCGGCCCGACGCGGTCGGCGATGGCGTCCCCAAACAATTTGCGCACGAGATATTCCTGTGGCTTGTAGCCGGTGGAGAGGACGATGAGATCGGCCGGAATGATCGAGCCGTCCTTCATCCGTGCTCCCTCGGCGACCAAGCTCTCGATGTCGGTAAACTGCTTCAGCTTGATCGCGCCCTCGATAATCAGGTTGGAGCAGCCGACGTTGAAATAATAGCCGCCGCCGCGGGTGAGGTATTTGAATTGCCAGCCGGTGCCGGCCTCGCCGAAGTCGAGCTTGAAGCCGACGCGCCGCAGGCCGTCCAGCAGCTCCTTATCGAGCTCCTTCGACTGCTCCGTCAGCATCACATGGGTCTTCCGCGCGAGCGGTGTCGGCATCGAGGCCGCGATCAGATCGTTGTCCTCGAGCGTGCCCTCATTGTAGGTCGCGTAAGCCAGTTGCGCCGACGGCTCGATATTGGTGACAAGCGTCGGCGAGCGCTGCACCAGCGTCACCTTCGCGCCGCTGGAGTGAAGGTCCTGCGCGATGTCGTGGCCGCTATTGCCGGTGCCGATCACGATGGCGCGCTTGCCCGTCCAGCTCTCGCCGTCCTCATAGCGGCTGGAATGCAGCAGCGTGCCCTTGAAATCGGCAAGGCCCGGAATGTCGGGCATGTTGGCGATGCCGCTGACTCCGGTCGACATCACCACATGGCGCGGATGCATGGTCCGCTTGCTGCCGTCGGCGCGGCGCAGCGTCACCAACCAGCGCCCCTTCGCCTCGTCATAGACGCCGCCCTCGAGTTCGGTGCCGGTCCAGAAATTCAGCTCCATCGCCTCGACGTAAGCTTCGAACCAATTGGCGAGCTTGTCCTTTGGAATATAGACCGGCCAGGTCGGCGGGAACGGCATGTAGGGCAGGTGATTGACCTGCACCTGGTTGTGCAGGGTCAGCGCATGGTAGCGCTTGCGCCAGTTGTCGCCGATCCTCATCTCGCGATCGACGATCAACGTGTCGACATTCAACTGCTTCAACCGCGCCGCGATGGCGAGCCCGGCCTGGCCGCCGCCGACCACCAGCACGGCCGGGTCGCGATCGGCGTAGTGACGCGAGGCGTTGCGATGGTCGAGCCAGTTCGGCCCGCGGAAGTCGCGCGAATAGGCCTGGCCGCGGGGCCGTGACGTGCCGAGCTGCTCCTCGAACCCCTTGAGCTCGTCGAGGGCGGTGAGCAGCGTCCACGCCTGCAGGCGGTCGCCATTGGCAGTATCGGGAACGAGCCGCACGATGCCGCTGCCGCGTCCGATCGCCGTCTCGAAATCGAAGATCGCTTCGATGGTGTTGGTGCCGGCGCGCGTGACCCAGCGCGGCGGCGCTCGGTTTGGCGCGATCTTGAAACCGGTCGGTGCCGCCTTCGGTGCGACGATGGTCAACTCCCGTGCGATAGCATCGCGGCCTGCGAGCGTCTGCAGATTCCAGCTCAGTGCCAGCACATCGCGCCAAAAGCTGTCGGTGAGAAAGAGGCGGTCCAGCGCAGCGGGCTCGGGCCGGCCCAATGTGCGCTCGAATTCATCGAGCCAAGCCTGTGCGGAGACGGAAATATCCTTCGTCCTGTCCAGCATGCGCGACCTCGTGGCCGTCTTCGCGGCGTTTGCTCGCGAGCATGATCCGGAAAGGTGTGTAGCGGTTTTCCGAACAGATCATGCTCTGATATAGAGCTCGACGCTATACTGGATGAGCTTTCGTCGAAAGCGGTTTACCCGAGCAGCGAAAGCATGTGGCCCTGCTCGGGCGGAATACGCCCGTCAGGCCGAGAGCACGCCTTCGCGCTTCTTCACCGCGCGATAGTAGCTCCACCACAGATGCGCCGCGGCGCCGCGCAGCGGACGCCAGGGTTCGGCGAGCGGCGCCATCTGCTTCTCCGTCGGCCGCATCTTCAGGCCGAGCCCAATCTTGATCCCCTCCTGCACAGCGAGGTCGCCGGCCGGCCAGGCGTCGCCATGGCCGAGGCAAAACAGCAGGTAGACGTCGGCAGTCCAGGGCCCGATGCCGGGCAGCGAGATCAGCGTGTGATGCGCGGCGTCGGCATCCTCTTCGGCGAGCACCTCGAGGTTCAGCCGCTGCGCGCCGATCTCGCGCGCGAGGTGTTTCAGCGTCTTGATCTTGGCGGCGGACAGGCCGAGCCGCCCCAGCCGGTCGGTGCGGGCGCGCCGGACCGCCTCATGGTCGAACGGATCGAAGGCGGCGGCCAGCCGTCCCCAGATCGCCGCCGCGCTCGCCGTCGACAGCTGCTGCCCGCACACGATATGGGCAAGGCCCGCAAAACCTGGCTCGCGCCGCCGCAAGGCCGGCATGCCGGCAATTTCCAGCACGGGCTTGAGGCGCGGATCGCGCTTGATGAGCGCATGGACGGCCTCTTCGAGATCGGACTGGGATTCGAGGTGGATGGCCATTGCTTTGCTCAACTCGTCATGCGCGGGCTCGCCGTTTCTGCTACAGCTACGCCGGCCCAATGCCGTAAAGCCCGCCGAAGCCTTCGGCGTAGGCGGGACCGGCGCATCGATCTCCTCACAAGAGTCCTGGAAGATGCATTGCCGGGTCAAGCCCGGCAGTGACGAATACACCGAGAACTCATGCCACCCGTTTTCCGATTTGCCCCGAGCCCGAACGGCTTCCTGCATCTCGGCCACGCCTATTCCGCGCTGCTGAACTTCGAGCGCGCACGCGAGACCGGCGGGCGGCTGTTGCTGCGGATCGAGGACATCGACGCGACGCGCTGCCGTCCGGACTATGAGTCGGCGATCTACCACGATCTCGCCTGGCTCGGGATCTCCTGGGAGACACCGGCACGGCGGCAGTCGGAGCATCTTGCCGACTATCGCGCCGCGCTGCAAAAGCTCTCTGCGCTCGGTCTCGTCTATCCCGCCTTTGAAAGCCGCGCCGAGATCGCAAGGCTCGTCGCCGCGCGCGAGGTGGATGGGCCGTGGCCGCACGATCCCGACGGCGCGCCGCTATATCCCGGCGACGCCAAATTGCTGTCGGCCGGCGAGCGCGAGCAACTGATGACGTCCGGCGCGCCTTATGCGCTGCGGCTCGATATGGTGGCCGCCTCTCGGCGCGTCGCCGGCCTGACCTGGAACGAACTCGGCGCGGGACCGGATGGCGAGCGCGGCATCGTCCCGGCGCGACCGGAAGCCTGGGGCGACGTCATTCTCGCCCGCAAGGAGACGCCAACCAGCTACCATCTGTCCGTCGTGGTCGACGACGCCCTCCAGGGCGTCAGCGAGATCGTGCGGGGTCAGGACCTGTTTCATGCCACATCGGTGCACCGCCTGCTGCAGGTTCTGCTTGGCCTGCCGGAACCCGCTTATCGCCACCATGCTCTGATCCGCGACGGCGAGGGGCGGAAGCTGTCGAAATCGAGCCGCTCGACCGGCCTGCGGGACTTGCGCGCCGCGGGCGCCACGCCGGCTAGTATCCGCCGATCGGTGGGATTAGGTTAAGTTTCTCTGGGGGTTAGCCAAACGCCGCCGTGACTCCGGGCGTTCTGCCGTGCCATGCTTCCCCCGATAGCCCGGGGTTCGAAGGGGATCATGGCGGCGAAAACGCGCCCAGTGCGCACCACGCGGACGTCCAAGCGACCGCCTCGGAAGCGGTCCAGGGCGGGCGGCCGGTTGCGCAAGCGCAGCACCAAGGCGGTCGCGCCGGACGTGGTCCAGGCCGCGCTCGCCGCCTTTGCCCATGAGGTCCGCACCCCCCTGACCGGAATACTGGCAATCAGCGACCTGCTCGCGACCTCCGATCTTGGCGAGCGGGAGCGGCGCTGGGCCGACACCATCAAGGCCGGCGCCGAACATCTGGCGAGCCTTGCCACGCTGTTTGTGGACGCGGTCCGGACAGGAAAGCGGGCCGGGAAGGGTGGACACGCGCTCCGGCAAGACCTGTTCGACCTGCGGACGCTTGCCCGCAGCGCCGGCGATTCGCTGGCCGGCCGCGCCGCGGCCAAGGGTCTTCGGGCCCAGGTCGTTATCTCCGAGAAGTTGCCGGGGCTGGTGGTCGGCGATCCGGTCCGCCTGCGCGCTGCGCTCGAGAACCTGATCGACAATGCCGTGAAATTCACCGACCAGGGCGGCGTGGCGCTTGCGGTGGCGCCCTGGCGCCCCGTCAAGGACGAGCGCAAGGGCAAAGCAAAGGGTAAAGCAAAGGGTAAAGCAAAGGGTAAAGCAAAGGGTAAAGGTAGGGTCGGCATCGCCTTCGCCGTGTCTGACAGCGGCATCGGCCTTACCATGGCCGAGATCAAGCGGCTGTTCCGCCCGTTCACCCAGGCCAATGTCACCATTGCCTCGCGCTTCGGTGGCGCCGGCCTGGGGCTATCCTCGGTGAAGCAATTGGCGCGCGCGATGGGCGGCGACATCACGGTCGCTGCGCGGCGCGGCGGCGGCGCCACGTTCACACTGACGGTGTCGCTGGATGCGATGGTATCGGGTAAATCGCGCAAGGCGAAGGACGGTAGTGAGCCCGAGGCGATGGCCGCCCTCCGCGTGCTCAGCGTCGAGGACAATCCGTTCGGCCGCGTGGTGCTCAACACCATTTTGACCGAGCTCGGCCATCATGCCGAGTTCATCGGCCGCGGCGAGGACGCGGTGGACCGGCTCGCGCAGGGCTCCTTCGATGCGGTGTTGATGGACATGGTGCTGCCCGGAATCGACGGCGTCGAGGCCATCCGGCGGATACGCAGCATGGCGCCGCCGCTGGCGCAGATTCCGATTATCGGGGTGTCAGGTCGCGGCGAAGACGAAGCGGCGTCGCGCGAGGCCGGTGCCGACGCCTTCCTAGTCAAGCCTGTGTCCCCGCGGGCCTTAGCGACTGCGCTGCTTGAAGCGAGACGCCGTGAGGCAGTCGCGACTTGATGATCGCCGCGTTGAGCTCGCCGCCGTACACGAAAATCGCGGCGATGAAATACAGAAACACAAGCGCGATGATCACCGAGGCCAGCCCAGCATACATCGTCACATAGTTGTTGGCGAAGCGCGCGAGATATTGGCCGAACACGATGCTCGAGATCAGCGACGCCACGATGGTGAAGACGATGCCGGGCAGGATCTGGAGAAAACTGCGGCGTCCCGCCGGCAGCCAGGCGTGCAGGATGAGCAGCGCCACCACCAGCGCGCTGATGGAGATGCCGTAGCGCAGCCAGGTGAGAATGCTTTCGTTTGACTCGACGAACAAGGGAATGTGGCGCCGTGCCGCTTCGATGATCAGCGGACCGAGCACGATCAGGAACGCCATGGCGAGTGCAGTGAAGGCGGCAATCAACGTGTAGGCAATCGATTCCAGCCGCAGCCAGTACCAGCGCCGCATCTCCACCACCGCATAGGCGCGGTTGAGCGCGACGCGGAGCGCCTCGACGCCGTTGGAGGCGAAATAGACCGACAGCGCTGCGCCGATCGTCAGAATACCGGTGCGGGTCGTGGTCAGCACGTCGTGGACCTCGCCGGAAATCGAGTCGGCGACCTGCTTTGGCCAGACCTGGAGCATCAGGCTGGCGGCCTGGTCGGCGAGTTCCTTGGAGCCGAAGAAGCCGGCGAGCGAGGTCAGCACGATCAGGAACGGGAACAGCGCCATCAGCGTCGACAATGCGATGTGACTCGCGATCGCCCAGCCGTCGTCGGCGAGGAACGTGTAGAAGGCGTCCATCACGACGACGTAGATGTAGCGGATCGCTTTCACGTGCCACCCGTATTGGCTGTCGACCTTCGCCTACGCGCGCGGCGTCGTTCGCCTCGCCCCGCCTGCGGGGAAAGGTCGACGCCCTCGGCAGCGCAACTGCGGGCCAGAGCGCGGCGGGTGAGGGGGAGCCTTCGCGGGGACGGTGAGAGTTGGATTCGCGGAGAGCCCGCCTCACCCGGATTCGATCTGCGATCGAATTCGACCTTTCCCCGCAAGCGGGGAGCGGCGAAGGGCGGCTGCATCGAATCCAAGATCATCCAGCTAGCTTCTGATATTATTGGGTTAAAAGCCAGATCGGCGATGCCATGGCGGACCGGCGCGCACGGTGTTATCTACCCTCGGATGGCATCTATCTTGAGTACTTTCATCCTGCCGATCGCGGTCGGCGCCGTGGCTCTCGTGCTGCTGCTCGGTCTCGTCAACATGATGCGCGGCGGCTCGCCCAACACCTCGCAGAAGCTGATGCGCTGGCGCGTGCTGCTTCAGTTTGTGGCGATCATCATTGCCATGCTCGCAGTCTGGGCCATGGGGCGCTAAATGGTCACGTTGAATCGCATCTATACGAAAACCGGTGACGACGGCACGACAGCGCTCGGCTCGGGCGAGCGTCGTCCGAAATACGATCTGCGCATCGAGGCCTATGGCACCGTGGACGAGACCAATGCCGCGATCGGCGTGGTGCGGCTCCACACCTCGGATATGCCCGAGCTCGACGCGATGCTCGGCCGCATCCAGAACGATTTGTTCGATCTCGGCGCCGACCTTGCGGTGCCCGAGCGTGAAGGCAAAGCGGAGCGGCTGCGGGTGGTGGCGAGCCAGGTCGAGCGGCTCGAGCGCGACATCGACGCACTCAATGACAAGCTCGCGCCGCTGACTTCCTTCGTGCTGCCGGGCGGCACGCCGGCCGCGGCTCATCTCCATGTTGCCCGCACAATATGCCGCAGGGCGGAACGAGTGATGGTAGAGCTGGCGGCCCGGCCCAGCGAACCGGTGAGCGCGGCTGGCATCCAATATATGAACCGATTGTCGGACTTCCTGTTCGTGGCCAGCCGAGCCGCTAATGGGGACGGTGCCGGCGACGTACTCTGGGTTCCCGGCCAGAACCGCTGACCCATTTGGGCGGAGCGTTTCTAAGGTCTAAAATTTGGCCCTTCGCGCGTTGACCGGGCCTGATCAGGCCTTTAGGTTCCGCGCCAGTTGATAACCCCTTCCCAAATTGAGTGAAAGAGGATCGATGAAGGTCTTAGTGCCGGTAAAGCGGGTGGTCGATTACAACGTCAAGGTCCGCGTCAAGGGCGATGGATCGGGCGTTGAACTCGCCAACGTCAAAATGTCCATGAACCCGTTCGATGAAATCGCGGTCGAGGAAGCGCTGCGCCTGAAGGAAGGCGGCAAAGCGACCGAGATCGTGGTGGTCTCGATCGGACCCGCACAGGCGTCGGAGACGATCCGCACCGGCCTCGCCATGGGCGCCGACCGCGGCATCCTGGTGAAGGTCGATGGCAACGTCGAGCCGCTCGCGGTGGCCAAGATTCTGAAGAGGGTTGCCGAAGAAGAGCAGCCGGGCCTGATCATCCTCGGCAAGCAGGCAATCGACGACGACTCCAATCAGACCGGCCAGATGCTGGCCGCGCTGCTCGGCTGGTCGCAGGCGACCTTCGCCTCCAAGCTCGAGGTCGAAGGTTCTGAGTTCAAGGTCACGCGCGAAGTCGATGGCGGCCTCCAGACCGTGAAGCTGAAGGGACCGGCGATCGTCACCACCGATCTGCGTCTCAACGAGCCGCGCTATGCCTCGCTGCCCAACATCATGAAGGCCAAGAAGAAGCCGATCGCGGAAAAGACCGTCGCCGATTACGGCGTCGACGTCGCTGCGCGCCTCGAGATTCTCAAGACGACGGAGCCGGCGGGCCGCAAGGCAGGCGTCAAGGTCAAGGACGTCGCCGAGCTGGTGTCGAAACTCAAGAACGAAGCCGGGGTGCTCTGATGACGACGCTTCTGATTGCCGAACACGACAATGCGTCGTTGAAGGATGCGACCAACAAGGCGCTCACTGCGGCTGCCGCGCTCGGCGCGGAGGTCGAGGTGCTGGTGGCCGGCCTGAACGCCAAGGCCGCGGCGGATGCCGCCGCCAAGCTTGCCGGCGTCAAGAAGGTGCTGCTCGCCGATGGCGAGCTCTACGCGCACGATCTCGCCGAGCCGCTGGCCGCGCTGGTCGTGTCGCTGGCGTCCAGCTATGACGCGATCGTCGCGCCCGCGACCTCGCGCTTCAAGAACGTGATGCCGCGTGTAGCAGCCCTGCTCGACGTCATGCAGGTCTCGGAGATCATCAAGGTGGTCGCCCCCGATACCTTCGAGCGCCCGATCTATGCCGGCAACGCCATCCAGACGGTGAAGTCGAAGGACGCCAAGAAGGTCATCACGGTGCGCACCTCTACCTTTGCCGCAGCAGGCGAGGGCGGCAGTGCGCCCGTCGAGAACGTCGCGGCGGCCGCCGATCCGGGCCTGTCGACGTTCGTCGGCGAGGAAGTCGCCAAGAGCGACCGTCCGGAACTGACCTCGGCCAAGATCATCGTGTCTGGTGGCCGCGCCATGCAGAGCCGCGAGAATTTCGCAAAGTACATCGAGCCGCTCGCCGACAAGCTGGGCGCCGGCGTCGGTGCCTCGCGCGCGGCGGTCGACGCGGGCTATGCGCCGAACGACTGGCAGGTCGGCCAAACCGGCAAGGTCGTGGCTCCCGAGCTCTATGTCGCGGTGGGCATTTCCGGCGCGATCCAGCATCTGGCCGGCATGAAGGACTCCAAGGTGATCGTCGCGATCAACAAGGACGAGGACGCGCCGATCTTCCAGGTCGCCGATTACGGCCTGGTGGCGGACCTCTACCAAGCGGTTCCGGAGCTGACGGCCGAACTCGGCAAGCTCGGCAAGTAAAACGGGCTAAAAACACCGGCCGGAGCTATAAACTCCGGCCGGTGTTGCTTTTCTGAGGCGTTTTCTTTGGCGTGGGGCACGCCTTCGAGGCGATCCAATCTAGGTTTCGAGCCAGGGTTCTGATTAAATCGGATCTCCCGGCTCGAGGGGATAGGCAGGGCGCGCTCGTCGCGCGCCGTTCCGGTGGATGACATGATGGCGGCAGTGATCAAGAAGGTCGGCGTGATCGGCGCGGGTCAGATGGGCAACGGCATTGCGCATGTTGCGGCGCTGGCCGGCTTCGACGTGGTGCTCAATGACGTCTCGGCCGACCGCCTCAAGTCGGGCATGGCCACCATCAACGGCAATCTGGCGCGACAGGTCTCCAAAAAGGCCGTCACCGAAGACGACAAGGCCAAGGCGCTCGCGCGCATCAAGCTTGCCGAGAAGCTGGACGACCTCGCCGACTGCGACCTCGTGATCGAGACCGCGGTCGAGAAGGAAGAGGTCAAGCGCAAGATCTTCCACGAACTGTGCGCGGTGTTGAAGCCGGAGGCGATCGTCGCCTCCGACACGTCGTCGATCTCGATCACGCGGCTCGCCGCCGCCACCGACCGGCCGGAGCGCTTCATCGGCATTCACTTCATGAATCCGGTGCCGCTGATGGAGCTGGTCGAGCTGATCCGCGGCATCGCCACCGATGATGCGACCTTCGAGGCATCCAAGGAATTCGTCGCCAGGCTCGGCAAGCAGGTCGCAGTCTCCGAGGATTTCCCGGCCTTTATTGTCAACCGCATCCTGCTGCCGATGATCAACGAGGCGATCTACACGCTGTACGAAGGCGTCGGCAATGTCGAGGCGATCGATGCCGCGATGAAGTTAGGGGCCCATCATCCCATGGGCCCGCTAGAGCTCGCCGATTTCATCGGCCTCGACACCTGCCTCTCCATCATGCAGGTGCTGCATGAGGGGCTGGCCGACTCCAAGTACCGCCCGTGCCCGCTGCTGGTGAAATACGTCGAAGCCGGCTGGCTCGGCCGCAAGACCCAGCGCGGCTTCTACGACTATCGCGGCGCCAAGCCGGTGCCGACGCGGTAAGGTACTCTCGTGCCCCGGGCGCAGCGCGGAGCGCTGCCGAGCCAGGACACGGAAACTCGCTCACCTCTCATTAACCCCTCACGCCTAGGTTAGGGCCGTACGAGGGTTCGCGTAATGGACATGATGGCAATGGTCAGCACCATGCTGGCCGCTCAGCAAGGCGCGCTGCAATCGAATATCGCGGCGACGCTGACCAAGCAGAACATGGACATGGAGAAATCCACCGTCCTGACGCTGATGGGCGCCGGCCAGCCTTCGCTCGCCAATGTAGGCCCCGGCGTCGGCGGCAATCTCAACGTCACGGCCTAAATTCTCTAAAGCGACGCGGCAGCTTTGCCCGTCGCCGCCCGGATCAGCTTGAGCGCGTCCTCGCTCGCCCACTCCGCCGGCCCCGCAATCGTCGCGATCTCGCAGCCTTGCGGGTCGACCAGCACCGATGTCGGCATCCCCAAGGCCCGGCCTACAGCTTTAAGATCCTGAAAAACCTTGGCTTTCTGATCGCTGAAATAGCCGAGCCGGGTCAGATTGGCCTCTCTCAGGAAGGTCTTGGGCTTCTCGGGATCGCGGGTGTCGATGTTGATCGCCACCACCTCGAAATTCGGGCCCGACAGCTTGCCCTGGAGCTCATCCAGCGCCGGCATCTCCTTGCGGCAGGGCACGCACCAGGTGGCCCACAGGTTCACCAGCAGCGTCTTGCCGCGGAAATCAGACAGCTTCTTCGGCTTGCCGTCGGCGTCCTCGAAGACGAGGTCTGGCAGCTTGAAGGGGACGCTCGCCATGGTCAGCGCCGCCACCTCGCCATGGGCGAGCGGGGCGATCTTCTGCGCGGTCGCCACCGCGGACCGGCAGACCGGATCGCCTGACGGCGCCCGGCTCAGGCCCAGCCCGTACAGCGCGGCGAAGCCCGCCAGACCCCCGATCGCCACAATGGCGATGACGAGGGGGATTCGGCGCGTGGCGGAGGGCGTCTTGTCGAGCATATCGTTTGTCATCCGGTCGCAGATGTGGCTATCAGGGGCCTCTTAATACGGCTGGCCGCGGCCAGCAAACGTGACTAGCGACAGGCAAGGCGTGAGCAGGGGATCATGAGCAACAAGATGTGGGGCGGCCGGTTCTCGGAACGTCCCGATGAGATCATGGAGGAGATCAACGTTTCTATCGACGTCGATCGTCACCTGTTCGCCCAGGACATTGCCGCGTCCAAGGCCCACGCCGCGATGCTCGCCAGCCAGGGCATCATCACCGCCTCTGATGCGAAAAATATCGGCAAGGGTCTAGACACGATTTTGTCAGAGATCGGCAAGGGCGGCTTCGCGTTCAAGCGCGCGCTCGAGGACATTCACATGAATGTCGAGAGCCGGCTGTCCGAGCTGATCGGCCCCGCCGCCGGAAGGCTGCACACGGCGCGCTCGCGCAACGACCAGGTCGCGACCGATTTTCGCCTGTTCGTCCGCGACGTCATCGACGAGACCGATGCTGCGCTGGCCGCGTTCCAGCAGGCGCTGGTGGAGCGCGCGCTGGAGCACGCCGCGACCGTGATGCCCGGCTTCACGCATCTGCAGACTGCGCAGCCCGTCACTTTCGGCCACCACCTGCTTGCCTATGTCGAGATGGCCGCGCGCGACCGCGGCCGCTTTCAGGACGCGCGCAAGCGGCTCAATGAATCGCCTCTGGGCGCGGCCGCCCTGGCCGGCACCTCGTTCCCGATCGACCGCCACGCCACCGCGAAGGCGCTCCTCTTCGACCGGCCGATGGCGAACTCGCTCGATGCGGTGTCCGATCGCGACTTCGTGCTGGAGACGCTGTCGGCAGCCTCGATCTGCGCCGTGCACATGTCGCGCTTTGCCGAAGAGATCGTGATCTGGACCTCGCCGCTGGTTGGCCTCATCCGCCTCAGCGATAAATTCACGACCGGCTCCTCGATCATGCCGCAGAAGCGCAACCCGGATGCCGCCGAGCTCGTGCGCGCCAAGACCGGCCGCGTGATCGGCGCGCTCAACGGTCTTCTGATCGTGATGAAGGGCCTGCCGCTCGCCTATCAAAAGGACATGCAGGAGGACAAGCAGGGCGCGATGGAAGGTTTTGCCGCGTTGTCGCTGGCGATCCGCGCGATGACCGGCATGGTCCGCGACCTCGCGCCCGACGAAGCGAGGATGAAGGCGGCCGCGGGCGAGGGTTACGCCACCGCGACCGATCTCGCCGACTGGTTGGTGCGGACGCTGAAGATGCCGTTCCGCGAGGCCCACCACGTCACCGGCCGGATCGTGGCCAAGGCCGCCGAAGGCGGCGTCGCGCTGCACGAGCTGCCGCTGAAGGAGATGCAGGCGATCGAGCCCAAGATCACCAAAGACGTGCTCGGCGTGCTCTCGGTCGAATCGTCGGTGAAGAGCCGGACCAGCTTTGGCGGCACCGCGCCGAAGAACGTGGCGTCGCAGGCCAAGGCTTGGGCGAAGCGGCTGGAAAAGCAGCGAAAAGCGGGCTAATGGCAAAATTTGGCTTGTTTTTCATGGTCATGCGGGCTCTCGCCAGAGCGCACCAATCTCTGTATGGTGCGCGCCGCGTAGTGGGGATTTCGTCGTGACGTCAAAGTTTCGCCCGGCCGGCTCGGGGTGGGCCATCATTGTCCTTAGTCTGACGGCGCTGGCGCTCGCCGGCTGCGGACGCAAGGGTCCGCTGGATCTGCCGCCGACCGCCTCCAATGCGCCCACGGCCAACGGTGCGGCGCCGACCGACACCGAGACCGAAGCCCAGGGGACGCCGAGCGTGTTCAATCCCACCTACGGTGTGGACGCCGCGCCCGCGGCGGCCAAGGGCAGGAAGAAATCGTTTATTCTCGACCCGCTCCTGGACGAACCTCCCGGCCGGAAATAAGCCGGGACAACCGAGCCTGCGCCATGAACCATTTCGACTATCGCAACGGCGTGCTGCACGCCGAGGCGGTGAACCTGTCCGAGCTGGCCGCAACCGTCGGCACGCCCTTCTATTGCTATTCGACCGCGACGCTGGAGCGGCACTACCGCGTCTTCACGGAGGCCTTCGCCGGCGAGAAGGTGCTGGTCTGCTACGCCATGAAGGCGAACTCCAACCAGTCGGTGCTGCGCACGCTGGCCAAGTTAGGCGCCGGCGCCGACGTCGTCTCGGGCGGCGAGTTGAAGCGTGCGCTGGCCGCGGGCATCCCCCCAGCTAAGATCCTGTTCTCGGGCGTTGGCAAGACGGAAACCGAATTGCGCGCTGCGCTTGCCGCCGACATCCTCTGTCTCAACGTCGAATCCGAGCCCGAGCTCGAGCTCTTGTCGCGACTTGCGACCGAGATGGGCAAGACCGCGCGCATCTCCGTGCGCGTCAACCCCGACGTCGATGCCGGCACGCATGCAAAAATCTCCACCGGTAGGTCCGAGAACAAGTTCGGCATTCCGATCGCTCATGCCCGCGAGGTCTATGCCCGCGCCGCAAGACTCCCGGGCATCGAGGTGACTGGCACCGACGTGCATATCGGCAGCCAGATCACCGACCTCTCCAAGATGGAGACCGCGTTCCGGATCCTCTCCGAGTTCGTGCAGACGCTGCGCGCCGACGGCCACAACATCTCGCATGTCGATTTCGGCGGCGGCCTCGGCATTCCCTATTACATGGATCGCGAGGCGCCGCCGGCACCCGACGCGTACGCCGCCATGGTCAAGCGCGTCAGCCACAATCTCGGCTGCACGCTGATGTTCGAGCCGGGGCGCATGATCGTCGGCAATGCCGGCATCCTGGTCACGAAGGTCATCTACGTGAAGCATGGCGACGGCAAGAATTTCGTCATCATCGACGCTGCCATGAACGATTTGATCCGCCCGACGCTGTACGAGGCGCATCACGACATCCTGCCGGTGACGCAGCCCGCCAAGGACGCGGCCACCATCACGGCCGACGTCGTCGGCCCGGTCTGCGAGACCGGCGACTATCTCGCCCTCGACCGCACGCTGCCGACGCCAAAGGCGGGCGATCTGCTCGCCATCATGACCGCCGGCGCCTATGGCGCGGTGCAGGCGGGCACCTACAACACGCGGCCGCTGGTGCCGGAGGTGCTGGTGAAGGGCGAGCAATACGCCGTGGTGCGCCCGCGCATCGAGGTCGAACAGCTGATCGCGATGGATACGCCGGCGCCTTGGCTGTGACAGCACGACGGCGGGCCGCCACAAATTCAGTGTCGTCGTGCGACAGCCAGGATCCATAATCCCCGAGGGCGTGTCGCGCGAAGCTGCTAACGACGAATCTTCGCCAGACCTCTCCCTCGAGTGGCGGGTGCTGCATCTGCACTTCGCTACTTCCCCGTCAACTCGCCCTTCGCTCCAACCACAACCCCCGCCTTCCTCTCGATCGGCTTGATTGCCGCGGTGAAGTCGGACTCGGCGCCTTCCGCGCTGATCACCGTCTCCCACAACCGTCCTACGGCATCAGCGACTTCCATCGACAGCCCGAGCTGCTTCATCTCCTCCAGCGCCAGCCGCACGTCCTTCACCATCAATCCCGTGGCGAAACCGAAGTCGAAGGTGCGCGGCAGAACCGAACGCGGAAACTTGTCGCGGCTCGCCGTGTTCATGCCCGAGCCCGCATTGATGACGTCGATCATCACGGCGGGATCGAGCCCGGCCTTGACACCCATCACGACGGCTTCCGACGTTGCCACGATGGCCGTGGCCGACAGGAAATTGTTGGCGAGCTTCATGGTCTGCGCTGCGCCCGGCTTCTCGCCGATGAAGAACACCTTTCCGATCACGTCGAGCGCCGGCTTGAGCAGCTCGAACTCGGCTTTCGGGCCGGAGACCATCACCGCCAGCGTGCCTTTCTCGGCGCCGCCGACCCCGCCGGACACGGGGCAGTCGACCTGCACGATGTTGCGTTTGGCGAGCAGGCCGTGAATCTTCGAAGCCATTTGCGAGCCGACCGTCGACAGATCGACGAAGCGTTTCGCGCGCCTGCCCTCGATCACGCCGTTTGCGCCCGTCGCGACCTCGAGCGAGGCCTGCAGCGATGGCAGGCTCGCCATCACCGTCTCGACCTGGTCGGCGACATCCTTGGGTGATGTCGCAGCCGTCGCGCCGCGTGCCATCAGCCTGTCGACGACCTCCTTGCGCGTGTCGAACACGACGAGCTGGTGTCCGGCCTCAATCAGCCGTCGCGCCATCGGGAAACCCATGTTTCCGAGCCCGATGAATCCGATGTCCATGCTGTTTCCTTGGGTTTGTTATTCGTTGTCGTGAAAGATGCGCACTCCACCCTCGGAGTCGTCCCGGACAAGCGCGGCTCAAGCGCGCGCCGATCGAGATTTGCGCTGACGCTTGTCCGGGATGACGGCGGCGGTGGCTCGCCCTCACGCCTTCCCATCGATCTCCGCAAACACCTCGCGCGCGATGCGGAAGCTGTCGACGGCGGCCGGCATGCCGCCATAGATCGCGACCTGCATCAGGATCTCGCGGATCTCCTCCCGGGTGACGCCGTTGGTCAGTGCGCCCTTCAGATGCGCGCGGAGCTCGTGCTGGCGGTTGAGGATCGCGATCATCGCGATGTTGAGCATGCTGCGGGTCTTGCGCGGCAGTTCCTCGCGGCCCCACACCGCGCCCCAGCAATATTCGTTGAGCATCTCCTGGAACGGACGGTTGAAATCGTCGACGTTCGTCAGGGCGTTGTTGACATAGGCCTCGCCCAGCACTGCTTTGCGGACTTCCAGGCCCTTGTCGTGCATCTTCTTGTCCATGGCGTTTCCTTCGTTTTCCTCGGAATGGCGTCGCGGAAATTACGGGGTTGCGCCGGGCCAGTCACGTCCTCGTGTTATGCGGGAAAAGGGGTGTCTCCCGTGCCGGAATGGATGCCTCAGTGCTGCCGTTGTGGTAGGCTTCGCTCTACCGGGCAACCTGGAGAGCTGATTGAACGGCGTCACCCCCGACCCGTCAGACCCGATCCGCGAGGGCGACGCTCTGTCGCGGCTGAAGCTGGCGCAGGCCCTCGATCGGGCGACCTATGCCATCGCGTGGGAGCGTGCTTGGCCGAATTTGGCGCGGCTTTTGACTGTCGCCGGCCTTTTCCTGGTGGTGTCCTGGGCCGGCCTTTGGCTGTCCTTGCCGTTTGTCGCCCGCGCGATCGGTCTCGTCATCTTCGCCGGCATCGCGATTGCTGCCCTGTTCCCGTTGATTCGCTTTCGCTGGCCAGGCCGTGATGAGGCGCTGAGCCGGCTCGACCGTGGCTCCGGCATCCGTCACCGCCCGGCCACCACGCTCACGGACACGCTGAGCTCACAAGACCCGGTTGCCAAGGCGCTGTGGCAGGCGCAACGCGAGCGCACGCTGGCCTCGCTCAAGCGCATCCGCGCCGGTCTGCCGCATCCGCGGCTCGCGTTTCACGATCCTTGGGCGCTGCGTGCACTCGTCATGGTGATGCTGGTTGCGACCTTCTTCGCCGCCGGCGACGAGCGCGCGATGCGGCTCCGGGCCGCCTTTGACTGGAATGGCGTGCTGGCCCCGACCAATGTTCGCGTCGACGCTTGGGTGACGCCCCCGCTTTACACCGGCAAGCCGCCGGTCATCCTGTCGGCCGCCAACAAGGAAGCCGCGGCATTGCCGGCCAGCGGACCGCTTGCCGTCCCCGCCGGCTCGACCCTGATCGTGCGCTCCTCCGGCGGCAGCCTCGATGTCGCGGTCTCCGGCGGCCTCAAGGAGGTCGCCCCGGTGGAAGCCGCGCCCAAGGGCACCAACGAAAAGCACTTTGCCATCGCCGCCGACGGCACCGCGCATGTCCGCGCGCCCTCCGGCCAGCCGCAATGGACCTTCACGGCGACACCGGACCGTCCCCCGACAATCGCGCTCGCCAAGGACCCCGAGCGGCAGGCACGCGGCGCGCTCCAGCTCTCCTACAAGATCGAGGACGATTACGGCGTCACCGGTGCCGACGCGCACATTGCGCTGCGCCCCGCCGACGCCAAGGATGCCGGCAAGTATGGCGCCAAAGATACCGCCAAGGATAACAAGGACAACAGCAAGGACGCCGACGGCAAAGGCGCGGCGCGGCCGCTGTTCCAGCCGCCGCAATTCCCGCTCGTGCTGCCGAACGCGCGCACCCGTAACGGCGTCGGCCAGACGGTGAAGGACCTCAGCGAGGATCCCTATGCCGGCGCCGAGGTCACGCTGACGCTCACCGCCAAGGACGAGGCCGGCAACGAGGCGCGAAGCGAGCCCTTCAACATGCGCCTGCCCGAACGGCTGTTCACGAACTCGCTCGCGCGCGCGCTGATCGAGCAGCGCCGCATCCTCGCGCTCGACGCCAACAGGAATTCCGACGTCTACACCGCGCTCGACGCGCTGATGATCGCGCCCGAATTGTTCACGCCGGATGCCGGCTGCTATCTCGGCCTGCGCAGCCTGGCGTCCCAGCTCGAGGCGGCCCGCACCGACGAGGCGCTGCGCGAGGTGGTGGCGAGCATGTGGGCGTTCGCGGTCACCATCGAGGACGACGGCGTCGCCGGCAGCGTCAACGCGGCGCTGCGTTCGGCGCAGGACGCGCTCAAGGCGGCGCTGGAACGCGGCGCCAGCGAGGACGAGATCAGGGTGCTGACGCAAAAGCTCCGCGAGGCCATGGCCGGCAAGGTACGCGACCTCGCCCGGCGCGCCGAGCAAAATCCGCTCGGAGCGCGGCAGCCGTTCCCCGCGGAGGTCCAGCTCATCCTCGACAAGGCGATCGAGCTGCGACAGAAGACCCAGCATGCGACGCCCGAGCAGCTCGAAGAGCTGGCGCAGCAGCAGGACACATTGCGCGAGCAGCTTCAGGCCTATCGGAAGTCGGCAAGCAGCCGTGCCAACAAGACGGGGGACGACAAGACCAACCAGTTTACGCGGGACCGGAAATGCGGAAGCTAGCACGCGTGCCAGTCTTAAAGGCGATGTCGATCGCATGTGTCGCCCTGCTGCTCTGCGGCGTCTCGCCGGTCGCTGCCCAGCTGGATCAGGATCCTGACGCGCTGCTCGACAGCGCCGAAAAGGCGATGCAGGAGTCCGGCGACAGCCTCAGGCAGAAGGAATCCGGCAAGAGCCTGAGCAATCAGTCTGACGCCATCCAGAAGCTGGAGGAGTACAAGCGGGCGACGGAACGCAGCCAATCCTCCAGCCGCGATCGCAATGTCATCACGCAGCGCGATCTGGACGACCTCCTGAGGCAGATCGAGAAGGCGGCGCGCGAAGGCAACCGCGAGGCGGCCCAGCGCATGCTCGAGCAGCTCGCGCAGATCATGGAAAATCTCCAGATGGCGCAGCCCGGGCAATCCGGCGACAGCGACATGGAGCAGGCGCTCAACGAGCTCAGCGACATGATCCGCAAGCAGCAGCAATTGCGCGACAAGACGTTCAAGCAGGGCCAGGACTCCCGGCGCGACCGCTCGCGCGGCAAGCAGCAGGGCGACCAGTCGATGTCGGACCTCCAGCAGGACCAGCAGGCGCTGCGCGACCGTCTGAAGAAGTTGCAGGACGAACTCGCCAAGCGCGGCCTCGCGCAGAAGGGACAAAAAGGTCAGAGTCAGAAAGGGCAGAAGGGTCAGCAGGGCGACCAGGGCCAGCCCGGCCAGAATGGCGATCAGGACGGCGACCAGGGCGACGAAGACAGCAGTCTGGACGACGCCGACGGGGCCATGGGCGATGCCGGGTCGAAACTCGGCGAGGGCAACGCCGACGGCGCCGTGGATTCGCAGGGCAAGGCCCTCGATGCCTTGCGCAAGGGCGCGCAGAAGATGGCCGAGGCCATGCAGCAGGGCGACGGCGACGGGCAGGGCGATGGTCCCGGCAATCGGGCCGGCCGTCAGCAGAGCGGCGCCAATCAGACCGATCCGCTGGGCCGTCCGCTTCACGGCCGCGATCTCAGCGACGACTACACCGTCAAGATCCCCGGCGAGATCGACGCCCAGCGTGTCCGCCGCATCCTCGAAGAGCTCCGCCGCCGCTTAGGCGATACCTCGCGCCCGCAGATCGAGCTCGACTATATCGAGCGCCTGCTCAAGGATTTTTGACCTCACACTCGATGTCATCGCCCGCCTTGTGCGCTTGCGCACTGGGGCGGGCCATCCAGTATTCCGACACAATTGTGATCCGAACGATAGGCGACAGCGTACTGGATGCCCCGCCTTCGCGGAGCATGACAGCGGTATGCTTGGCTAATGCCGCCCGCTACCCCTTCCTCGCCGCCAGCGCATCCGCCACGGCGGTGCGGATGTCGGCGACCGAGAACGGTTTTGTCACGACGTCATGCACCAGCGCATTGAGGTTCGAGGCGCGCTCGCGCTGGTCGGCAAATCCGGTCATCAAGAGAATGGTCAGGTCGGGGAAATCGCGCGCGGCGGAGAGGGCGAGCGCGATGCCGTCCATGACGGGCATCTGGATGTCGGTAAGCAGCAGGTCGAACGCCCCGTCCTCGCGGGTCAGGATCTCCAGCGCCTCGGCGCCGTCTTGCGCGGTGACGGTCTCGTGGCCGTCGATGGCGATGGCGCGCGCCACCAGCGTGCGCATCGAATCCTCGTCGTCGGCGATCAGGATTTTCGGCATCAGACAAACCTCGGGACCAACTCCCGCGCGGATCTTGTGAGGCTGATTATACGCTGCCGCCGGCAATGTCGCGCCGGTTGAAGAAGCGAACGTCGATATTGCGGCCTTCCGGCGGCGGCGAGGCCAGGCGCGAGCGGAAGAAGGCGCGCTCGCCGGGCCGCAGCACGGTCTGCTCCAGCACCGTGTTCCAGGCGTAGATCTCCGCTCCTTGCGCGTCGCGCACGGCGAAGCGCAGGCGCGGGATGTCGAGCGGCTTCTTGCCCTCGCCGACGATCACGCCCTCGATCACCAGCACCTGCTTACCGTCCACGGTCTCGCTGGATAGTTTGACGTCCTTGAAGGCCAACCCTCTCAGATTAACCTCGAGCCCCACCATCTTGTAGAACGCCGCCGTCTGCGGCAGCAGCCGCACCATGTCGCCGCGCCAGATCACCAGTGCCAGCACCAGCGCGCCCATGGCGGCGCAGCCGGTCGGCAGGCCGAAATGGGATTTTCGCGGCGCCGCGGTGGCGGCCGGGCGACTGACCCGCGCGCCGCGGCGACGGAACAGGCCGCGGAACCAGGACTGGTGCTGCGCGCCGGCGACGTCCTCCTCGACGGCCCGGGCCGCCGCCGACCACTCGTCCTCGATCTCCTTGGTGTCCTCGGTCGGCCAGTCGCTGGCGATCGAGGGGCTTTCGACAACCGGAGTGTCGGGGGTGCTATCGTCCTTGGCGTATGAGTTCCACTGCGCGGCGAGGTCGGCCTGGTCCTCGGCCTGGCTTGCCGCAGCCATGGCCGGGATGGACGCCTCCTCGATCGCATCCTCGGCATGGGCGACCCAGGTCTCCTTGCAACGGGAGCAGCGCACTGTCCGGCCGTTCGCACCCAGGCTCGCAGGCTTGATGGCGTAGGATGTCGTACAATGAGGGCAGACGATATGCATGGACGAGCCTTGATGCATGGACTGGTCTTGACGATGTCACGGTCGCGGAGAACCGGGTTGCTCTTATGCTACCGGGCGAGCGTTAACGAACCGGAAACCATAACGGTCGCAAAACCCGTTAGTCGCGTTTGGCGGGGTGCAGCCGTGTGGCCCGCGCCCCTTCTCGAACGGAGCTGAGCTTGGTTCGGTTCGAAAATGTCGGATTGCGTTACGGTCTGGGGCCGGAGGTTCTGCGCGACCTCAACTTCCAGATCCCGGCGCATTCCTTCCAGTTCCTCACCGGACCGTCCGGCGCCGGCAAGACCTCGCTGTTGCGCCTGTTGTTCCTGTCGCATCGGCCGACGCGGGGCCTCGTCAATCTGTTCGGCCAGGACATCTCGCGGCTCGGCAAGGACGAGATCGCCGACCTGCGCAAGCGCATCGGCATCGTGCTCCAGGATTTCCGCCTGCTCGACCACATGACGACCTATGAAAACGTCGCGCTGCCATTCCGCGTCATGGGGCGTAGCGAGTCGAGCTATCGCAAGGAGGTCATCGATCTTCTGCGCTGGGTCGGCCTCGGCGATCGCATGGATGCGCTGCCGCCGATCCTGTCCGGCGGCGAAAAGCAGCGCGCGGCGATCGCCCGCGCCGTGATCTCGCGCCCGCAGCTGCTGCTCGCGGACGAGCCGACCGGCAGCGTCGACCCGACGCTCGGCCGCCGCCTGCTGCGGCTGTTCATCGAGCTCAACAAATCAGGCACGGCCGTCATTATCGCGACCCATGACATCGGCCTGATGGACCAGTACGAGGCGCGGCGCCTGGTGCTGCATCAGGGACGGCTGCACGTCTATGAGTAGGACCGACGAGCGCGGCGTGCTGGTTGACCTCGGGCAGGAGCGTCCGCAGCTTCCGGCCCAGGCGCGCAACATGTCGCCGATCGTGCCGCGTGCCTCGATCCACGGCCGCGCGCTGGTCGCCGTCGTCGCCATCATGACCTTCCTCGCCTCGATGACGACCGGCACGGTGCTGCTGGTCAGCGCTTCCGCCGCCGAATGGCAGTCGGAGGTCGCGAGCGAAATCACCATCCAGGTCCGTCCGCAGGCTGGCCGCGATCTCGAACGCGATACCGCGGCGGTGACGGAGGCGATGCGCGCGCAAGCCGGCATCGTCGAGGTCAAGCCGTTCAGCAAGGACGAAAGCGGCAAGCTGCTCGAGCCCTGGCTCGGCACCGGCCTGTCGATGGACGATCTGCCGGTGCCGCGCATGATCATCGCGCGCGTGCAGCCGGGCACGCCGCTCGATCTCGGCGTCCTGCGCGCGCGGGTCACCCAGGTGGCGCCGAGCGCGAGTGTCGACGATCATCGCGCCTGGATCGAGCGCATGCGCTCGATGACCAACGCCACCGTGCTCGCCGGCATCGGCATTCTCGCCCTCGTCATCATCGCCACCATCATCTCGGTTTCGTTCGCGACCCGCGGCGCCATGGCGGCGAACCGCCCGATCGTCGAGGTCCTGCATTTCGTCGGCGCCGGCGACCGTTACATCGCCAACCGCTTCCTGCGCCACTTCCTCAGGCTGGGCCTGGAGGGCGGCGTGATCGGGGGCGGCGCCGCCATGCTGGTGTTCGGCTTCTCCGAGTCGATCGCCGGCTGGTTCTCCGGCACCCCTGTCGGCGATCAGTTCGCCGCGCTGCTCGGCACCTTCTCGCTGCGGCCATCCGGCTACATCGTGCTCGCGGTCCAGGCGGTGCTGATCGGCGCCATCACCGCGGTCGCCTCCCGCCAGACGCTGTTCGCGACGCTGAATGATATCGATTGAGTGTTGGGTGATAGCGGCTTCTTCGCCTCTCGCCGCTGGCGGGGAGCGGGAGCGCACTGGCGACGCGGCGAGAGGAGGTGTGCCTTCCGCTCGCAGAGCCCAATAACCAGACTCCACTTCGCCTCAAAACGTCTTAAAATCACCTCTGGGAAGGGATCACCGACATCGCATGACCTCGCCGACCGACGATCGATCGCCAAAACTGCCGCGCGGCTGGCTGCGCGCGGCAATCGTGTCGACGATCGCGCTTGCCTTCATCGGCGCGGCAGCAGGCTTCGTTGCGTTCCTGTCGCAATTGCGCGGCGCCGAGATGGTGCCGGATCGCAAGGCGGACGGCATCGTGGTGCTGACCGGCGGCTCCTCCCGGGTGTCGGACGCGATGGAGCTGCTCGCTGCCGGCTACGGCAGGAGGCTCCTGATATCGGGCGTGCATCCGACTTCGACGGCGAGCGACATCTCCCGCACCCTGCCGGAGAACCACTCCTTCATGACCTGCTGCGTCGACCTCGACCGCACCGCGCTCTCGACGCGCGGCAATGCGGCGGAGGCGCGGCGCTGGGCCGAGGGGCGCCAGTTCAAATCGCTGATCGTGGTCACCTCGAACTATCACATGCCCCGCGCGCTGGTGGAATTCTCCCATGCGATGCCGCAGACCACATTGATCCCGTTCGCGGTGGTCGGGGACAAATGGCGCGAGGAGCCGTGGTGGACTTCGGCGCCGACGTTGCGGCTGCTGCTGTCGGAATACGCCAAGTACGTCGCGGCCGAGCTCAGGGTGCGGCTGGAGAATTTCGGGATTGACCTTTCGCCCGAAGTGTCGGAGCAGCCTGTGGGCGTGCAGCCGAAGCGGCCCGCCACAGCACAGGCCAATTGACCGGCAATTGATCGGATCGTCGATGTTCCTGATTTTCCTGCGCTCGCTCGTGTTCAACGTGCTGTTCTACGCCGTGCTGGTGTGCCTGGCGATCGTGGCGCTGCCGACCTTCGCATTGCCGCCGCGCGCCATGCTGACGGTCGCGGAATGGTGGGCGAAGGCGACGCTGATCCTGATGCGCGTGATCTGCAACATCAAGGTGGAATTCCGCGGGGTCGAGAAGATCCCGCAGGGACCGTTGCTGGTCGTGGCAAAGCACCAGTCGTTCTGGGAGACGTTCGTGCTACCCGGCTTTTTCGATCACCCGATCTTCATCCTCAAGCGCCAGCTCATGCAGATCCCGGTCTTTGGTCAATTCCTGGTCAAGACCGGCATGATCGCGATCGATCGCAATGCCGGCGTGAAGGCGCTGCTGGACATGACGCGGCGGGCGCGCGAGGCCGTGCGCGGCGGCCGCCAGCTCGTGATCTTTCCGGAAGGCACGCGCCGTGCGCCGGGCGCTGCCCCCGCCTACAAGACAGGGTTTGCGCAGATCTACTCCTCCTGCGGCGTGCAGTGCCTGCCGGTCGCGCTCAATTCCGGCCTGTTCTGGCCGCGCCGCACCTTCATGCGCTATCCTGGCACGCTGGTGGTGGAATTCCTCGATCCACTGCCGTCGGGCCTGCCGAAGGACGAGTTTCGCGCGCGCGTGCAGACGGCGATCGAAGACGCGACCGGCCGTCTCGTCGAAGCCGGCCGGAAAGAGCAGGAGCACTTGATCGGCTCCGCGCCGAGCTACGCGCGGTCGGACAGTTAGCGGTTCTCTCGATCTTCGGTCGGCGCCGGCGCGTGCAGGGAATGCGCATCGCCGTGCAGCATCGTCGCAAGCTGGTGCAGCTGCGTGTCGCGAAAGCCTTCGGCCTCGATCGCTTTCACCGTCGCGGTGACGTAGTCGCGATTGGCGCCGGACTGGCCATGGCCCTGGATGACATGGCGGTGCTGCTCGGTGAGCGAGAGCCGGCCGGCATATTGGACATGACCGCGGTCGACGACATAAGTGAGTGCGGAGACGCGCTGCCGCGCATCGTTCTCCAGCCATACTGAGCGCATGACCTCGCGGTAGACCGAGGTGACCTGCTCGCGTGCCCGCAAATTGGCGACGACCTCGCTGCGGTTCTTCTCGGCGACGCGGAAGGCGATGCCGCGGCAGGCGCCGCCGCGGTCGAGCCCGAGCACCAGGCCCGGCTTTTCCGGCGTGCCGCGGTGCACGAAGGAATAGACGCACAGCGCGCGATGCTCGCCGACCAGCCGCGCCGGGACGCGCTCCTCGAATTCGAACCCCGGCCGCCACATCAGCGAGCCGTAGCCGAACACCCAGAGGTCGCCCTTGGCGGTGGTGACGGAGGGGAGGGTGATTTCCGACATTTCGGGCACGGCTAAAGCATGATCCGGAAAAGTGTGAAGCGGCCTTCCGAAAAGATCATGCTCAAACAAGGAGCTAAAGCGCGATGACGATTTTTCCAAATCGCGCCGCGCTTTAGCAGAACCGTGCCCCCAAGCGAAGCGGATTCTCCGCCTTTCGTCGGGGGCGGACCTCGCTTACATTTGCCTGAATCTGGGGTCAAAGGGTCGCCGCATGTCCAATATGACCGTTGCCACAGGCCGTCGCTCCCGTTGGGGCCTTTTCATCGCGCCCGCTCTCGTCCTGATCCTCGCGGTCGCCTGGAGCTGTTTCTGGTTCTACGCGGCGTCGCAGGCCGAAATCGCCGCAGACGCCTGGCGCGCGCAGGAGGCCAAATCCGGACGCGTCTATGATTGCGCCAAGCGCTCGATCGCGGGATTCCCGTTCCGCTTCGAGGTCCAGTGCTCCGGCGCCAGCGTCGCCCTGGTGTCGCAGAATGCGAGCAAGACGCCGTTTACGGCGAAGCTCGACAACATCCTGGTCGTCGCCCAGGTCTACGACCCCAAGCTCGTCATCGCGGAGTTCTCCGCGCCGGCGACGCTGACTGACGGCGTCACGCAAAACACCTTCGTGGTGAACTGGAGCAAGGGCCGCGCCAGCGTGGTCGGTCTGCCGGCCGTGCCGGATCGCGCCTCCATCGTGTTCGACGATCCCGGCCTCAACCGTCTCGACGGCAGCGTGCAGGTGCCGCTCGCGCGCGCCAAGCAGGTCGAGCTGCACGGCCGCCTCGCGGACGGATCGTCGTCCGATCATCCGGTCATCGAGACGGTGCTCCATGTCGCGCAGGGCAGCATCCAGGGCGTTCATCCCTTGCTCGCCGAGCCGTTCGAGGCGGACACGCGCGCGAAGGTCACGGGCCTTACGGACGTCACGCCAAAACCCTGGCCGCAGCGCTTCCGCGAGATCCAGGCCGCCGGCGGCCATATCGAGATCGTGCAGTCGCGGATCCAGCAGGGCGAGATGATCGCGGTTGCGGCCGGCACGCTCGGCCTCTCGGCCAGTGGCCGGCTCGACGGCGAATTGCAGATGACGGTGACGGGCCTCGAGCGCGTGATCCCGGCGCTCGGCATCGAGAAGATACTGGAGGAGGGTGTACCGCAGGCAACGCTCGACCGCGTCGCGCCGGGCGTGAAGTCGCAGGATCTCAACAATCTCTTCGGCGCCCTCGACCGCGCCGTTCCGGGCCTCGGCAAGGTCATCAAGCAGAACGCCAATGCCGGCGTCGCCGCCGGCATCAATTCGATCGGCACCGAGAGCACGCTCGAGGGCAAGAAGGCGAGAAGCTTTCCGCTAAAATTCGTCGACGGCGCCGTGCTGCTCGGTCCGGTCAAGGTCGGCCAGATCCCGCCGCTGTATTGACTCGCCGTCATTCCGGAGCATTTGCGAAGCGAATGAACCGGAATCTCGAGCCGCAAATCTCGTCATTCCGGGTTCGCGCTTCGCGCGCCCCGGAATGACGGGAGCGAAGCTACGGCTTCTTCAGCGCAGCGTGCGGCCGGCCGAAATCGGGCGCGGCCGAATCCTGGCCGATCTCGACGATTCCGCGGCGGATGGCGCGGGTGCGGGTGAAGTGGTCGAACAGAGCTTCGCCGTCGCCGCGGCGGATCGCGCGGGTGAGCTTGGCGAGGTCCTCAGTGAAGGTGCCAAGCATCTCCAGCACGGCCTCCTTGTTGGCGAGGAAGACGTCGCGCCACATCGTCGGGTCGGAGGCCGCGATGCGGGTGAAATCGCGAAAGCCGCCGGCGGAGAATTTGATCACCTCGGATTCCGTCACCTGCGCCAGCTCGTCGGCGGTACCGACGATGGTGTAGGCGATCAGATGCGGCAAATGGCTGGTGATCGCGAGCACGAGATCATGATGATCCGGCGTCATGATTTCGACCTTGGCGCCCATTGCCGCCCAGAACGCGCGCAGGCGATCGGTGGCAGCAGCATCGACGCCTTCCGGTGGCGTGAGGATGCACCAGCGGTTGATGAAGAGCTCGGCGAAGCCCGAATCCGGACCCGAATGCTCGGTGCCCGCGACCGGATGCGCCGGCACGAAATGAACGCCCTGCGGCAGATGCGGGGCCATGTCCCTGACCACCGCGCCCTTGACCGAGCCGACATCGGAGATGATCGCACCCGGCTTGAGATGCGCGGCGATCTCCCGCGCGACCTCGCCACAGGCGCCGACGGGAATGCAGAGGATGACGAGATCGGCATCCTTCACCGCTTCCGCGTTGGTCGCCACGACGTGGTCGACGATGCCGAGCTCGGCGACCCGCGCGCGCGTCTTTTCCGAGCGCGCGGTGGTGACGATCTCACCCGCCAAGCCCTGGAGCTTCGCAGCGCGCGCGATCGAGCCGCCGATCAGGCCGAAGCCGATCAGCGCGACGCGCTGGAAGTGCGCCTGCGCGCTCATTTGCCGCCCATGAAGTCGCGCAAGGCCTCAACCACGAGGCGGTTGGCCTCCTCGGTGCCGATGGTCATGCGCAGCGCATGCGGCAGGCCGTAATTCTTCAGCGCGCGCAACACCAGGCCCCGCTTGGTGAGGAAGGCGTCGGCATCATCCGCGGTCTGGCCCTTGTCGGTCGGGAAGTGGATCAGCACGAAATTGGCGACGCTCGGCGTCACCTTCAGCCCGAGCTTGCCGATCTCCTCGGTCAGCCGGTTGCGCCAGGTCTCGGTGAACTGCTTCGACATCGCCTGGTGCGCGGTGTCCTCGATCGCGGCGACCGCGGCATACATCGCCGGCGTCGACACGTTGAAGGGACCGCGGATGCGGTTGACTGCGTCGATGATGTGCTCGGGGCCGAACATCCAGCCGATGCGCAGCGCCGCAAGTCCGTGGATCTTGGAGAAGGTGTGCGTCACCACCGTGTTCTCGGTGGTGGCGACGAGCTCGATTCCCATCTCGTAATCGTTGCGCGAGACGTAGTCGCAATAGGCGGCGTCCAGCACCAGCAGCACCTGCGACGGCAGTCCGGCGCGCAGGCGCTTGACCTCGTCGAACGGCAGATAGGTGCCGGTCGGGTTGTTGGGATTGGCGAGCCAGACCAGCTTTGTCCGCGGTGTCACGGCGTTGAGGATGGCGTCGACGTCGGCGGTGAAGTTGGTTTCGGGCGCCACCACGTTCTTGGCCCCGTTCGCCATCGTCGCGATCGGGTAGACCAGGAAGCCGTGGGTGGTCGAGATCGCCTCGTCGCCCTGGCTGAGATAAGTGTGCGCGAGCAGATTGAGGATCTCATCGGAGCCGGCGCCGCAGATGATGCGGTTGGGGTCGAGACCGAAGCTGCGGCCGATCGCTTCGCGCAGCACGCGCGAGGTGCCTTCCGGATAATCCTCCAGATGATCCGCCACTCGCTTGAACGCCTCGATCGCCTTCGGCGAGGGCCCGAACGGCGTCTCGTTGGCCGAGAGCTTGAACACCTTGCGGCCCGGCTCCGGCACCGGGCTCTTGCCGGGCGTGTAGGGCGCAATATCGAGAATGCCGGGATTCGGCACGGGGCGGGACATCTTCAACTCCGGATTGGCGGGACGGCTCGCGACTTACGATTTCGGCCCTGTCGGGGGCACCGTATAGCGCGTTGCGTGGCTGCCGACGAGGGCCGTGGAGCGCACCGAGGCCCCTGCCTCGATCAGGGCAGCCCTGATCTTGTCGATGCTGGTCGCGCTCGTGACCGAAACCAGCAGGGCGGCGCCGTCGAAGGCAGTATCGGGCACCGCCACGATTTCGGCAAGCGGCGACAGGGCGCGCGCGACCTCGGCGTTCCAGCCGGAGACGCGCACGCTGAAGGTCTCGACCTCAGTCACCAGCGCGCTGTCGGCGACGCGCGAGATCGCGAACACCGGCAGTGCAGCCGGATGGTCGGCGCGCTCGACGAACGGCATCCGCGCGATGATCTTGGGCGCGCCGTCGGCTTCCAGCTCCAGCCACCACGGCGTGCGGCTCGAGGTCGCCGAGACCAGCGCCAGGTCGCCCTTGGATTTCGCCACCGCCTCGACTGCGGCCTGCGCGCTGAAATGCGCGACGTAGGGCACGGTGAAGCCGAAGTGGAAGCGCGCGGAATCGCGCATCGCCGGCTCGCTCACCGAGATGTCGGCATGCACGGAGAACGGCGCCTGCACATAGGTGAAGGTCGAGATGATGACGCGCCAGATGCTCTCGACCGTGTCGAGCGGCAGGATGCCGCGATGACGCTGGACGAGGTCGCGCATCATGGCGGCCTCGCGCGCCGGCCGGAATGCGGAGCCGACCTCTTGGGTCTGCTTCACCTGGATCAGGCGGTGGATGATGTCGCCGCGCTGCATCAGGAGGCGATGCATGCCCTCGTCGATCGCGTCGATCTCCTTGCGCAATTCCTGAAGCGATGGCGGCGCGGGCGGACGTTGGGACATGACTGACAACGGCTGTTCAGAGGCGTTCCAATGCGGATCGGTCAGTGCCGTCACCGCTGCGGTCGATGTCCTGATTAGGCAGGATAGGCCGCGAAAGCAAAGAGAAATGCGAGGAGAAGCTGGGCCTTTTCAGGCGACGTATCAGGGACGAATTGGGTTAATCCGGACCGCGGCTTGACGAAGACCGCTCCAGACAGTAAGTTTTTGCCTGTTCCGTGGTCATTTGAGCCGGCCGGCTTGCAGCCACGTTAAAAAACTCGCTAAACAGGCCGGGGACGCTTCCGATCCCGGCCGAACCTATCGTTCAGGCCGGGTTTTTCATGGCCTGATGTCACTGCGGTCGTAAGTCTGATCGCAAACGAGGTCGATGCTCAGATGGGTAGCGTCAAGTCGATTCCGAGTCCCGCGATCAGCGCCGACGATCGATCGCACGAGGTAGATCATCCGAGTTCGCAGGTTATGCATTTCGGCGCCGATCAGCCGCTGCGGCTCGATTGCGGCATCGATCTCTCCCCGTTCCAGATCGCCTACCAGACCTATGGCGAGCTGAACGCCGATCGCTCCAACGCCATTCTGGTTTGCCATGCGCTGACCGGCGACCAGCATGTCGCCAACGTGCATCCGGTCACCGGCAAGCCCGGCTGGTGGGAGACGCTGGTCGGCCCCGGCCGTCCGCTTGATCCTCAACACTACTTCATCATCTGCTCCAACGTGATCGGCGGCTGCATGGGCTCGACCGGGCCGGCTTCGATCAATCCCGCGACGGGCAAGGTCTGGGGTCTCGATTTCCCCGTCATCACCATTCCCGACATGGTACGCGCGCAGGCGATGCTGATCGACCGGCTCGGCATCGACACGCTGTTCGCGGTGGTGGGCGGCTCGATGGGAGGCATGCAGGTGCTGCAATGGACCGCGGCCTATCCTGCCCGCGTGTACTCCGCGCTGGCGATCGCGTGCTCGACGCGGCACTCGGCGCAGAACATCGCCTTCCACGAGCTCGGCCGCCAGGCCGTGATGGCCGATCCCGATTGGCGCAATGGCGGCTATGCCGACCATGGTATCCACCCGCATCGCGGCCTCGCGGTGGCACGGATGGCGGCGCACATCACCTATCTCTCAGACGCTGCGCTGCACCGGAAATTCGGCCGCCGCATGCAGGACCGTGAGCTGCCGACCTTTTCGTTCGACGCCGACTTTCAGGTCGAGTCCTATTTGCGCTATCAGGGCTCGTCCTTCGTCGAGCGCTTCGATGCCAATTCCTATCTCTATCTGACGCGCGCGATGGATTATTTCGACATCGCCGCCGATCATGGTGGCGTGCTGGCAAAGGCGTTCGTGGGCATCAAGACCCGCTTCTGCGTGGTCTCCTTCACCAGCGACTGGCTGTTCCCGACATCGGAATCGCGCGCGCTGGTGCACGCGCTGAATGCATCAAGCGCTCGGGTGTCGTTCGCCGAAATCGAGACCGATCGCGGCCACGACGCCTTCCTGCTCGACGTCCCCGAATTCTTCGACATCTCGCGGGCCTTCCTGCAATCCGCGGGCAAGGCCCGCGGTCTCAACGGCAAAGGTGGCTAAGATGTCGGTACAGGAGGTGCTGCCGCTGAACGGCGTTGCGACGGGGCCGTCCGGTCAGTTTCGCGCCGATCATCTGCTCGTTGCCGAGATGGTCAAGCCGGGCTCGAAGGTGCTCGACGTCGGCTGCGGCGAGGGCGATCTGCTCCAGCTGCTGGAAACGCGTGGGATCGACGGCCGCGGCATCGAGCTGTCGCGCGAGGGCGTCAACCGCTGCGTCGCCAAGGGGCTCGCGGTGGTGCAGGGCGATGCCGATACCGACCTCGTCAACTATCCCGACGACGCCTTCGATTACGTGATCCTGTCGCAGACGCTGCAGGCGACGCGGCAGCCGCAGGTGGTGCTGGAGAACCTGCTGCGCATCGGCCGCCGCGCCATCGTGTCGTTTCCGAATTTCGGCTTCTGGAAGATGCGGCTCCAGCTCCTGATCGGCGGTCACATGCCGCGTACGGAGAATCTGCCGGCAACCTGGTACGACACCGCCAACATCCACTTCTGCACCATCAAGGATTTTGTCGAGCTCTGCGACCAGATCAACGTCAAGATGGAGCGCTCGGTCGCGCTCGACCTCTACGGCCGCCCGGTGCCGCTGAACCTGCCATGGTGGGTGTGGAACATGTTCGGCGAGCAGGGCGTGTTTCTGCTGAGCAGGGGCGGGGGCAAATAGTTTCTCGTCATTCGAGATTTGGGCGAGCCCCATCAACGCGCTCAACTGTCATCGCCCGGCTTGCCGCCTTCGCCAAGGCTTCGGCGGGCCGAGCACTCCTGTGGGCCTCGGCGTAGCCTTGGCGGAGCCGGGACCGGGGCGATCCGGTGCGCCGAGACGGGAGTAATTAAACGATAGGCCGCGGCGTACTGGATTCTCCGCCTTCGCGGGGGATGACAGCGCGCCCGCATTGGCTTTCGTCAATACGCTAATGCGCTGCCACCGACCTCGGATCGCGCACCGGCCAGCGGCCCGCTTCCACCAGCGTGACGAACCGCTCCACGCTCTCGTTGAATAGCGCGGGCTCTTCGAGGTTGAGGACGTGGCCCGACTTCGGAAACATCGCGAGCCCTGCGGCCGGAAGATGCTTCTTCAGGAACAGGCTCGGTCCGACGCACGGATCGTCCTCGTCGCCACAGATGATCAGCGCCGGCGTTGCAACGCCTCTGATCGCATCCGTCATAGTATAGATCGAGGGACGGCCGCCCTGGAAGCCGCGCATCGTGCGCGCCGATCCCTTGGCATCGTGGCGAGCAAGGGCAGCGTAGAAATCGGTATGGCCGCGCGGGTCCTTCACCAGGAAGGGAATCCGGCTCGGCGCCTCGCGCGTGACCTTTGCGACTTCCGCGGAGCCGAGCGCCTCGAACTGCTCGGCATTGGCGCGGCACTGCCTGCGCCAGGCGTCGAGATTATCGATCTCGGAGCCCGAGCCGACGCCGGCCAGCGTCATCGAAAATGCGCGCTGTGGCGCATTGAGCCCGATCTGAAGCGAGGAGTAGGCCCCCATCGACAGGCCGACGAGATGCGCGCGCTCGATCCCGAGGTGATCGAGCACCGCGAGCGCGTCGGTGTAGAAATGCGTGTAGGTGTAGGCCTCGCCATCGGGCACGTCGGACGGCGTGTAGCCGCGCGCAGAGTAAGTGATGCAGCGATGGCCGCGCGAGAAGTAGCGCATCTGCGGCTCCCAATTGGTGTAGTCGGCCGCGAACTCGTGCAGGAAGATCATCGGCGTGCCGGCGCCGGCTTCCTCGAAATACAGACGGCAATCATCCTTCGTCACGGCGTAAGGCATGCGGTTCTCCCTGAGAGTGCTGCGGCATTGGAATGCCGTTCTGCAGTTCGCGCATGAGGGTTCTAGCACCGTTAACCTCCGCGCAAAATCTCCCAGGACGTGTCTTGATCTCGCCACATCGGGATTCTGATACGCAAAGTAGATGTCGGCCGTGCACGGGCCGATCGGGGAAGTGGGGGTGTAACGAAGGATGAAGAATGTTCGAGTTGTTTGCGTCTCGCCTGTCGCGTTGTGTTGTCGCGCTGGCGCTCTTCTTCGCGGCGGTCGTCGCGTTCGTTTCTCCGGCCTCAGCGCGGCCGCATCATCGCCATAGCGCAGAGCGGCACGCTTACGTGCACCACGCCAGACATCATCACTACCGCCACCATGCCCGCAGCTCGCGCTTCGAGCGCAGCGCGGCGCGATTGCAGGCGAGTGGATTCGCCAACACCCAGGCGAGCTATGATCCGAACGCCAATAGCGGCGGCATGGCCACTAATGGAATAGCCCCTAGCGGCTTGGCCAATAACGCCATGAGCAGCGGCGGTTTCGGCGGCGGATCGGGCCTCGTGTCCGAGGCTCGCCGCTATCTCGGCGGCAATCCCACGGGACGCGGCAGCCTGTGGTGCGCACGCTTCATGAACATGGTGCTGCAACATACTGGGCATCAGGGCACGGGCTCCGATATGGCGAGCTCGTTCGCGCGCTACGGCACGCGCATCTCCGGTCCGCAGGTCGGCGCCATCGCGGTGATGTCGCGCGGCGGCCGCGGCGGCCATGTCGGGATCATCAGCGGCATCGATGCGCGGGGTAATCCGATCATGATCTCCGGCAACAATGGCAACCGCGTCCGCGAGGCGCCGGTCTCGCGCGGCAAGATCTATGCGTATGTGATGCCGAATTGACGGTCGTCGCTGCCGTCATTGCGAGCGCAGCGAAGCAATCCAGAATCCCTCCGCGGAAGCAGTCTGGATTGCTTCGTCGCAAGTGCTCCTCGCAATGACGGAGTGTGTTGAGGCGGTATCGGCTCACACCAGTCTCGGCTCTCCCACCGCGACCGCATCGCCGACGCCGATCTCGCCATCTTCGATCACCTCGGCATAGATGCCGCAGTCCATGTGGCCGAGATGGCGCGAGAGCGCCGGCGGGATCTCGAGGTCGCGCTTGGCGGTCACCGGGTCGACGTTGGTGGCCGGGCAGCGCTTGATGCGCTTGACCACCTTCAGCCGCGCCCGCTCGATTGCGAGCGTCTGGTCGACGAGGTCGAGCTCGGACCAAGCCGGCCAACCTTGGACATAGAGATTGGCGCGGAAGCGCAGCGGGTGGACGGTGGCGCCGCCGAGCATGGTCTCGAGGGCGCGGACGCTGTCGAGATTGATGATGGACACGACCTTGCGGGCGACGTCGGAGAAGCTGTGGTCGCGGCCGGACAGGACCTTGGGTGGGCCCTTCAGTTCCGGCTGAAAGTTCTCCCTGAAATAGCTCTCGATGGCGGTGCGCCCGGCAGCGCTCTCGAGATCGCCGCTGGCGACGATCTGGCCGTCCTTGCGGATGGTCAGGCGATTGGTCGCGTCCTCGAACCGGCTGTCGAGGGAGGCCAGTCGCTCATTGCGCGCCAGCATCAGAAACTGGATTTTCGGCTTCCACTGGGGCGCCTCGGGATCGAACCCGCTCGGCCCGTTCTCAATGGCGTAGCGGCGGTCGGCGGGCAGGGTCTGGCCGCTCCGCAACGCGACGCGGGTCAGGTGTTCCGGTGTCAGGCCCTTGATCGGGTAGCGGTAGAGGCCGGTAATCTCGGCGGTGCGGCTGGCTATCATGCCGCTACTTAGGGGATTCGGCAGGCCCGCGCCAAGCGGCCCATGAGCGCACGAAATTGTGAACGCGCCTCTTCCGCATCCGCGACCCGCTTCCCACATTTGCCTCAGGCCGGCGGCAACGCCGGCAGAACACCGTTACCGGTTGAAACGTCAATACGGTGATCGGAAACCCAATGAAGATGCCGTCTGGAGTGCCTTTGAGGGCTCCGAGGGCAGGCCGAGGGATAGAAAAGACATGAATATCGAGAAGTACACCGAACGCTCCAGGGGCTTCATCCAATCCGCGCAGTCGCTTGCGATGCGCGAGGGGCACCAGCAGTTTTCCACCCTGCATGTGCTGAAGGTCCTGCTGGACGACACTGAAGGGCTGGCTGCCGGTCTGATCGACCGCGCCGGCGGCAATTCGCGTGCAATCCTGAAGGCGACCGAGGACGCCCTGAACAAGGTACCCAAGGTCTCCGGCGGCGGCGCTGGCCAGATCTATCTCGCGCCCGAACTCGCCCGCACCTTCGACGCGGCGGAAAAGGCCGGCGAGAAGGCCGGCGACAGTTTTGTCACCGTCGAGCGGCTGCTGCTCGGTCTTGCGCTGGAGAAGACCAGCGAGGGCGGCGCGATCCTCAACAAGGGCGGTGTCACCCCGCAAAATCTCAATGCGGCCATTGAAGCCCTGCGCAAGGGCCGCACCGCGGACAGCGCGACCGCGGAGAATGCGTACGACGCGCTGAAGAAATATGCCCGCGACCTCACCCAGGCGGCGCGCGATGGCAAGCTCGACCCGGTCATCGGCCGTGACGAGGAGATTCGCCGCACCATCCAGGTGCTGTCGCGCCGGACCAAGAATAATCCCGTGCTGATCGGTGAGCCCGGCGTCGGCAAGACCGCCATCGCTGAGGGCTTGGCGCTGCGCATCATCAATGGCGATGTGCCCGACAGCCTCAAGGACAAAAAGTTGCTTGCGCTCGACTTGGGCGCCCTGATCGCCGGCGCGAAGTACCGTGGTGAATTCGAGGAGCGGCTGAAGGCCGTGCTCCAGGAAGTCACCGCGAGCGAGGGCACCTACGTCCTGTTCATCGATGAGATGCACACGCTGATCGGCGCCGGCAAGGGCGATGGCGCGATGGACGCCTCCAACCTGCTCAAGCCGGCGCTCGCCCGCGGCGAGCTGCACTGCATCGGCGCGACCACGCTCGACGAGTACCAGAAGCACGTCGAGAAGGATGCTGCGCTGGCGCGGCGCTTCCAGCCGATCTTCGTCAGCGAGCCGTCGGTCGAGGATACCATCTCGATCCTGCGCGGCTTGAAGGACAAGTACGAGCAGCACCATGGCGTGCGGATCACCGATTCGGCGCTTGTGGCGTCCGCGACCCTGTCCAACCGCTACATCACCGACCGCTTCTTGCCCGACAAGGCCATCGACCTCATGGATGAGGCCGCGGCGCGGCTGAAGATGCAGGTCGATTCCAAGCCCGAAGAGTTGGACTCGCTCGACCGCGAGATCATCCGGCTCAAGATCGAGCAGGAGGCGCTGAAGAAGGAAAGCGATGCCGGCTCCAAGTCCCGGCTCCAGACGCTGGAGAAGGACCTTGCCGAGCTTGAGGAGAAGTCTGCGGCACTGACGGCGCGCTGGAGCGCGGAGAAGACCAAGCTCTCCGATGCTCAGAAGCTGAAGGCCGAGCTCGACGGCCTGCGAGTCGAGCTGGCCAACGCCCAGCGGCGCGGCGAATTCCAGAAGGCCGGCGAGCTGGCCTATGGAAGGATCCCGGAGCTGGAGAAGAAGCTCGCGGAGATCGAGGCCAAGGAGAACGCCGGCGAGATGATGGAGGAGGCGGTCACCGCCAACCACATCGCGCAGGTGGTCTCGCGCTGGACCGGCGTGCCCGTCGACAAGATGCTGGAGGGCGAGAAGGAGAAGCTCCTGAAGATGGAGGAGCAACTCGGCAAGCGCGTCGTCGGCCAGGCCGAAGCCGTGCGTGCGGTCGCAACCGCCGTGCGCCGCTCGCGTGCAGGCCTGCAGGACCCGAACCGGCCGACCGGCTCGTTCATGTTCTTGGGCCCCACCGGCGTCGGCAAGACCGAGCTGACCAAGGCGCTCGCCGAGTACCTGTTCAACGACGAGACCGCGATGGTCCGCCTCGACATGTCCGAATACATGGAGAAGCACTCGGTCTCGCGGCTGATCGGCGCGCCTCCGGGCTATGTCGGCTATGACGAGGGCGGCGCGCTCACCGAAGCGGTGCGGCGCCGGCCCTATCAGGTGGTGCTGTTCGATGAAATCGAGAAGGCGCATCCCGACGTGTTCAACGTCCTGCTCCAGGTGCTCGACGACGGCCGCCTGACCGATGGCCAGGGCCGCACCGTCGACTTCCGCAACACGCTCATCATCATGACCTCGAACCTCGGTTCGGAATTTCTGGTCAACCAGCCGGAAGGGGAGGACACCTCGGCCGTGCGCGAGCAGGTGATGGGAATGGTGCGTGGGCATTTCCGCCCCGAGTTCCTCAACCGCGTCGACGAGATCATTCTGTTCCACCGCTTGCAGAAGAGCGAGATGGGCCGGATCGTCGAGATCCAGTTCGCGCGGCTGCAGAAGCTCCTCACCGATCGCAAGATCGTGCTGACGCTCGATGCCGCAGGCCGCGACTGGCTCGCTGCCAAGGGCTGGGATCCCGCCTACGGCGCACGGCCGCTGAAGCGGGTGATCCAGCGCTATCTCCAGGACCCGCTCGCCGAGATGATCCTGGCCGGCGAGGTCAGAGACGGCGACAGCGTTGCGATCTCGTCCGAGGGCAATGTGCTGACCTTCAACGGCAAGGCGCCGCAGACCGCGGAGATCGCCCAGTTCGAGGCCCCGGTGCCGAAGCGGAAACTGAACTGAGCGTTTCTGCCGCCTGAAGCAACAGGACGCCCCGGAGAGATCTGTCTTTCCGGGGCGAATTCGTCGGTTGGCTCGCCGGCTAGCTGAGCGCGGACGCGGAGCCGGGAGCGGCGGGGCCTTGCTCCTCGTCGTCCTCCTCGAGCTCCGAGAGAATATCCACCAGCTCGCGCACCCGGCCCTGCGCCAGCGGCCGCAAGTCGTTGATCATCGGCTCGTCGTTGGCGAGCCAGGCCTGGGCTTCGGCGAGTTCCTCGGCCGTCGCGCCGGTCCCGATGATCTGGGCAATAGTGACGTCATCGGCGCGGTCCACGGCCTTGACGACGTCGTCACGTGAGAGGCGCGTCATGGGCGGTCCTCCTGCTGGTGGGCTTCCGTCAGCGTCTAACCGGGAACCCGAGCCTGGGTTCCGCGGTCAGCTCTTGTCCAGCGATCGCTACTTCTTCACTGCCTTGTAGATCGCATTCTCCACGTCCGAGGTGAAGTAAATGACGCCGCTCGCACCGACCGCGACGCCCGTCGGGATATGCGTCGGCAGGCCGCCGGGTGCGCCTGTCAGGCCGATCGGAAGATTGGCCGCGATCTCCGTCACCTTGCCGGTCTCCGGCGCGATCTCGACCAATCGTTTGGCGCCGACTTCCGCCACGATGAGCTTGCCGTCGCTGGCGCGCGCAATGCCTTCCGGCATTTTCAGCTCCTTGGCGAGCACGGTCTTTGCGCCGTTCTTGTCGATCCGGGAGACGGCGCCGGAGAAGGCCTCGGTGACGTAGACTTCGCCAGCCGATCCGCCGACGAGACCGACCGGGCCCTCGAGATCGCCGACCAGCGTGGCGCGATCCTGGCCATGCTCACCGCTGACCTTGACCAGCGATTTGGTGCCGAGCTCGGCCACCAGAATGCTGCCGTCCGCGAGCACGATCGCGTCATGCGGGGCCTTGAAACCGTGCAGCATGTCGCGCGTGGCGCCGGTCTTGCCGTCGATCACCTGCACCGTGCCGGTGAACCAGCTCGACAGGACCACGTCGTTGCCCTTTGCTGTCGCGCTCATCGGATATTCGAGGGTGACGCCGGCGGCGTGCATGCGCGCCTTCTCGGTGACCTCGCCGGTGGCACCGTCGACCGTACGATAGGCGAACACGTCGGCGACATGGATGGTATCCTTGCCATTGTTCGAGGTGACGCCGATGCCGCCGGGCAGTGCCAGCTTGCCGATGATGATCTGCTTGGCCTGGCCGGTCGCCGGATCGACCTCCTGGATGCCGTTATCGGCCATGTTGGAGACGTAGATGCGGTCGTTGCCGTCGATCGCGAGATTGTCCAACGACGGCTTCAGTTGCGCGACTATGGTCTTGGCGCCCGACTTCGGATCGACCCGGACGAGCTGGCCGAGCGCGGTGTCGACAACAAAGAGATTGCCTTTGGAATCGAAATTCACCGCGGCCGGAACCTTGAAGCCATCGGCGACGACGGTCAGCTCGGCCTTGTCGACGTCGACTTTTGCGACCTGTCCCTTGAACCAGAGCGGGCCGTAGAGCTTGTCGTCGGGACCGAACTCGAAGCCGTTGAGGCCGCCCATCTTCTCCATGATCTGGCGCGGCGGCTTGATGCCCTCGACGTCGATCTCGTAGAGCGTGTCGCCGAGGAAGACGGTGGTGGCGTAGAGCCTGCCGTCCTTGCGGAAGGCGAGCGAGTTGATGCCGGGAAGGCCGGAAGCAAGCTTCTTGATCGGGCCGTCGCCCTTGCGTGCATAGAGATCGCCGGCGAGGAAGCCGGTCCAGGCCATGGTGCCGTCGGGCGCGAACGCGATGTCGTCGGCCATTCCGATCGGAGCGGGGATCGCGATCTTGGCCGTGCCGCCTGCGATGTCGACCTCGTAGAGCGCGGCGCCGGCGACACTGCCGGCAAACAGATGGCCGGCCTTGTCGATGCCAAGCCCATGGACGCCGTGGAATGCGGAGCCCGGGACGAGCTTGGTGACCTCCCAGCTTGCCGGCAAGGTCTCAGCCGATGCGCTCGTGATGGAGAAAACTGCAGCAACCAGGGCTGCGCAGGCGAGCCTGTTCTTCATGGCGAGACCTCCCATTTTTCGGAAAGTATTCGCCCGTCAAGCGGCTTTGGCAAACGAAACTTGACGTTGTGAGGTAGCGCCCGGCCGTGCCGATTTAGCGGTTCGTCACCTGTAACGGCCCGCCGGTCGCATCCGACATCCTCGCGATCGCGCCGCCGCGGCCGCTCATCATGCCGTCGAGCCGGTCGCGCTCTTTCTCGAAGCTCGCCAGCATCGGGCCCTCCAGCGAGCGCCCGCGCGGCAGCTTTACCCGCATCGGGTCGACGAACCGTCCGTTGACCAGGATCTCGTAGTGGACGTGTGGGCCGGTCGACAGGCCGGATGAGCCGACGAAGCCGATCACCTGGCCCTGGCGCACCTTCTTGCCGACTTCCATGCCCTTGGCGAAGGCCGACATGTGGCCGTAGGCGGTCTCGTAGCCGTTGGCATGCTTGATGCGGATGTACTTGCCGTAGCCGCCCTCGGGGCCGGCCTTCTCGATCATGCCGTTGCCGGAGGCGAAGATCGGCGTGCCGTAGGCGGTGGCCCAGTCGACGCCGGTGTGCATCTTCACGTAGCCGAGGATGGGATGGCGGCGGCCGCCGAAGCCGGAGCGCATGATGGCGTTGTTGACGGGCTTCCTGACCAGGAACTTCTTCGCGCTCTTGCCGGTCTCGTCGTAGTAGTCGACGACGCCGTCGTCGGGGCTCTGGTAGCGGTAGTATTTCTTGGTCTCGCCGCCGACGGTGAGCGAAGCGAACAGCACCTCATTCTTCTCGCTGGCGGTCACGCCCTCGTCCTCGCCGGCGTAGAACACGTCGAAGGAATCGCCCGGCTGCACCTTGCGCTGGAAATCGACGTCGTAGGAGTAGATCTTGATCATGTCGTCGATGACAGGCATCGGCACCTTGTTGCGCATCGCGGTCTCGTAGATGCTCTGATAGAGCCGCACGCCGGAGCCGTCATCGTCGTCATCGTCGTCGCTGTTGGCGTTGGCCGCGGCGTCGGTGACGGTGTTCATGCTGGAGACGTCGACCGCGACGTATTTGCCGAGATCGGACAGCGCCGCGATCGCCTCGACCATGGTGTCGTTGGCGACGACGACGCGGTAGGGCTGCAGGCGCGCGCCGGGGCTTGCGGGCGCCATCAGGATGCGGAGCTTCTCGCCTTCCTTCAGGCCGCCGTCGCGGCCGCGCGGACCGAGCGTTGCGGTGATCGCCTTGATCTCGTCGGCGGTGGCGCCGAGATCGCGCAGCACGCCAGCGACGCTGTCGCCCTTCTTGACCATGTGGACGCGTTCGCCGTTGGGATTGCCGCCGGTGATCTGCTCCTTGGTCTTGGGCAGCAGCGTGACGTTTTCCGGCACCACGCGCGTCTCGAAGCCGGCATAGGGATCGGACGGCGATACTTCGGTGGCATAGGCCATCTTGATGTCGGAGGCGCCGGTCGCGCCGGAGACGTCGGCGGCGGCATTGGCGAGCGAGGCGTAGCGCACCCCGCCATTGCCGCGCCAATTGGCGGCATCGCGCACCCGCATCAGGATGTCGTCGAGCGCCACCACCGCGGAAATCTTGGCCTTCGGCAGCACCGGCGACAGGTCCTTGGTGACGAAGGAGACCTCGGCGTCGGGCTCGACGGCTTCGGGATTGTTCGGGTCGTCGGAGGCGGTCTTCGGATCGGAGCCGACGTCGGTGAGCATGCGCTGGGCGTTGAACGGCGGAATCTTCGCCGACAGATCGCTCGTCGTCATCGACAGATTGCCGGCGATGCGGACGAACGGGCGCACCCGCATCACGTCGCGGTTGCCGACGCGGGCGACCGTGGAGACGCGGACGATGTTGCGCGAAGCCGTGGATTCGCTTGGCGGCGGCAGGCGGTCGCTCTTGTGCAGCGTGGCGGCGCGATCGGCTGCGCCGAATGCACCGCGCAGCGCGCCTTCGACCCGCTCCGGCACCTTGGCGAAGGTCATCTCGCCGTCGAGCGACGCGAAAACGGCGCCGCCGATGAGGGCCGCGCCGCAGAGTCCGGTCAGAATCGTCCCGCTGAACCATTGTACCGAGACGCGGCGGCGATCGATCACGGCGGCCTCAGAACCGTCGACGGACAGCGGCGGCTCGTGGCCGAGATCGATGATCCCGGTCTCACGCCCGTAAGCGCTGCGTGACGTCCTGTGGCTCAACCCAAAGTCCCCCAATTCAACGACCCAAAAGCCCCGTATCGAGCCTTTTCCCGGTCGCCCTCTTCGAGGCGTATCGCAGGAAAAGGGCAAGCCGCATAGGCGTTCGCGGTCAGAAGGCCCCGATGACGGGCCGGCCGAAATTACGAACAGCTAAACGGAAAAAGGTCTCTCGATGTCTCTCGAATGCCGGAGGAAGGCCGCGCCATCTGCAAGATCGCCTTCCTCTGACCCATGAAAACCGCCGGCAGCCCCCACTGGCGTCCCCGCGATTCAAGCTTGTCTCTTATCAGAACGCCGCGGGATTGTGGCTCAAGTACGGCGCCTCATATGGAAAAAGTTTCCTGAAGGGCGGACGCGGGAAGCCTCCCCGGACGGGCGTCCCAAGCCCTCTCCCAAGCCGCCGCCGAAGCCCGCTCCAGAGCCCGCCGGGGGCGCAAACTTTTTTCAGTTTTTTCCTCGCACAGCATCAGCCCGACCGTTCTCCGTCCTTCTAACTGCCTGGAAACACGAGAATTTTTTCGTCGATCCACTGTGCGACGATTTGTTGACGATGGGCGTTGACAATCCCGATGAGGGGGGACTATAACCCCAACCACTGAGCGCGGCGCCGCCGGGTCACTGACCAAGGCGAGCGAACGCGCCACTGATGCTCCTCACCTTGTTGAGTGACACAACAATCGACACCAGTCGGTTGGAGTCATTCATCGTCGGTAAGGGTGTCGGAACCCTTCCACGCTGGAAGGTTGGGGCCTCCAAGGTCCCGGGCTGTTTGACAAGTGAAGATGAAGAAAGAGAAACGTGGACGGCGGAGTCCTTGCGGGTCTCGCTTCTGGGAAGCTTCGGCTTTTCTGATCGAGACCGGACGAAAGACTTCGGCGGTACACGTTTCAAAGGTAACACCATGGCCTCTTCATTGAGGTCAGTTCGCAAGCGATGTGAATCGCTTCGCGAGTATGGTGGGACCTCGTCAAACGTTGTGATCAGCCGGTTCAAAGTTCAAGTCCAACTTGAGAGTTTGATCCTGGCTCAGAGCGAACGCTGGCGGCAGGCTTAACACATGCAAGTCGAGCGGGCGTAGCAATACGTCAGCGGCAGACGGGTGAGTAACGCGTGGGAACGTACCTTTTGGTTCGGAACAACACAGGGAAACTTGTGCTAATACCGGATAAGCCCTTACGGGGAAAGATTTATCGCCGAAAGATCGGCCCGCGTCTGATTAGCTAGTTGGTGAGGTAATGGCTCACCAAGGCGACGATCAGTAGCTGGTCTGAGAGGATGATCAGCCACATTGGGACTGAGACACGGCCCAAACTCCTACGGGAGGCAGCAGTGGGGAATATTGGACAATGGGGGCAACCCTGATCCAGCCATGCCGCGTGAGTGATGAAGGCCCTAGGGTTGTAAAGCTCTTTTGTGCGGGAAGATAATGACGGTACCGCAAGAATAAGCCCCGGCTAACTTCGTGCCAGCAGCCGCGGTAATACGAAGGGGGCTAGCGTTGCTCGGAATCACTGGGCGTAAAGGGTGCGTAGGCGGGTCTTTAAGTCAGGGGTGAAATCCTGGAGCTCAACTCCAGAACTGCCTTTGATACTGAAGATCTTGAGTTCGGGAGAGGTGAGTGGAACTGCGAGTGTAGAGGTGAAATTCGTAGATATTCGCAAGAACACCAGTGGCGAAGGCGGCTCACTGGCCCGATACTGACGCTGAGGCACGAAAGCGTGGGGAGCAAACAGGATTAGATACCCTGGTAGTCCACGCCGTAAACGATGAATGCCAGCCGTTAGTGGGTTTACTCACTAGTGGCGCAGCTAACGCTTTAAGCATTCCGCCTGGGGAGTACGGTCGCAAGATTAAAACTCAAAGGAATTGACGGGGGCCCGCACAAGCGGTGGAGCATGTGGTTTAATTCGACGCAACGCGCAGAACCTTACCAGCCCTTGACATGTCCAGGACCGGTCGCAGAGATGTGACCTTCTCTTCGGAGCCTGGAACACAGGTGCTGCATGGCTGTCGTCAGCTCGTGTCGTGAGATGTTGGGTTAAGTCCCGCAACGAGCGCAACCCCCGTCCTTAGTTGCTACCATTTAGTTGAGCACTCTAAGGAGACTGCCGGTGATAAGCCGCGAGGAAGGTGGGGATGACGTCAAGTCCTCATGGCCCTTACGGGCTGGGCTACACACGTGCTACAATGGCGGTGACAATGGGATGCTAAGGGGCGACCCTTCGCAAATCTCAAAAAGCCGTCTCAGTTCGGATTGGGCTCTGCAACTCGAGCCCATGAAGTTGGAATCGCTAGTAATCGTGGATCAGCACGCCACGGTGAATACGTTCCCGGGCCTTGTACACACCGCCCGTCACACCATGGGAGTTGGCTTTACCTGAAGACGGTGCGCTAACCCGCAAGGGAGGCAGCCGGCCACGGTAGGGTCAGCGACTGGGGTGAAGTCGTAACAAGGTAGCCGTAGGGGAACCTGCGGCTGGATCACCTCCTTTCTAAGGATGATCCTTCAGCGAGCTCACGCTCACTATCGGATCGTTTTAGAAACATCAGTGGCCAACAGATCGCCAGATCGTTGAGCTGCATTGGCGGGATTTCGCCGTCTTCGTTTCTCTTTCTTCGCGGACGAACACGCGCCGGGGCTGCGCTGTGCGATTGCATTCGGCGCTGGTCGCCGATGCATGCACGCAAGACCCTAGTCCTGATAGGATAGCGTTAGGGGCTTGTAGCTCAGTTGGTTAGAGCGCGCGCTTGATAAGCGTGAGGTCGGAAGTTCAAGTCTTCCCAGGCCCACCAGCCTTCGCTCGCGCCAGCGAGTGCAAGGCTGCCACGCCGAAGCCCTGTGGGCGAAGGCGGGCTAGTCAGCGCGAGCTTCGGCTCGGCAAGCCATGGTACGAGCATCGCGCTTCGTCTTCTGGTTACGGGGCCATAGCTCAGCTGGGAGAGCGCGTGCTTTGCAAGCATGAGGTCGTCGGTTCGATCCCGTCTGGCTCCACCAGATGGTTTGATCATCGATGCCGTGTTTGCAGGTATTCAACCGTCGTCCGCGAAACATCACTTCGCACTCATTAGTCCGGATGGACAATGAGCTGCGTGTTTTCTGACATCGTAAAGAGGAGATCGATCCGAGTTGGGTCGTGCAGCAAATCGTTGCGCGAGCCTTCATTATCTCCGGATCATTTCGGCGCTCGCGCGCCTTTCAGTGCGGCCCACAAGGTTGCATCTGGAAGATGGGCGAGTTGTAAATGATCCTTTTAGCGAAGCTTGACCGCCTCGCTATCGGAACGATCTTACGAAGCAAGCTGGTCTTTCTAGTCAATGTCCGGCTGTACGTAGCATTCATCGAGGGTGCGCGCCGCAAGGCAATCGTACAGACAACATTCTGCCGAGTGTGTGGACATTGATAATGAGAGCAATCAAGTGCCTTAAGGGTGTTCGGTGGATGCCTTGGCGCTGAGAGGCGATGAAGGACGTGCTACGCTGCGATAAGCCGTGGGGAGCTGCGAAGAAGCTTTGATCCGCGGATTTCCGAATGGGGAAACCCACCTTCGATAGCCGGAACTCCAAGACCTTGTGTGTTGGGGTTCGACCAGAAATGCGAGAAATCAAACCGCGAGGTTTTGGATTTCCGGTTATCAAGAGAAGGTATGAGACTTCTGAATACATAGGAGGTTTCAAGCGAACCCAGGGAACTGAAACATCTAAGTACCTGGAGGAAAGGACATCAACAGAGACTCCGTTAGTAGTGGCGAGCGAACGCGGACCAGGCCAGTGATACATCAGAGACAATCGGAACCAGTCAGGAAAGCTGGGCCTTAGAGGGTGATAGCCCCGTACGAGTAATGCGATGATGTATCCACGAGTAAGGCGGGACACGTGCAATCCTGTCTGAACACGGGGGGACCACCCTCCAAGCCTAAGTACTCCTCAGCGACCGATAGTGAACCAGTACCGTGAGGGAAAGGTGAAAAGCACCCCGACGAGGGGAGTGAAATAGACCTGAAACCGGACACCTACAAACAGATGGAGCCCAAGATTCGTTCTGGGTGACATCGTACCTTTTGTATTATGGGCCAGCGACTTAATTTAACGAGCAAGCTTAAGCCGATAGGCGAAGGCGTAGCGAAAGCGAGTCTGAATAGGGCGCCAAGTTCGTTGTATTAGACCCGAAACCTAGTGATCTAGCCATGAGCAGGTTGAAGGTGAGGTAACACTCACTGGAGGACCGAACGGGTGCCTGTTGAAAAAGGCTCCGATGACTTGTGGTTAGGGGTGAAAGGCCAATCAAACTGGGAAATAGCTGGTTCTCCGCGAAAGATATTTAGGTATCGCCTCGCACGAATGCTTCGGGGGGTAGAGCACTGGATGGGCTAGGGGGACTTACCGTCTTACCAAACCCAACCAAACTCCGAATACCCGAAAGCAATATGCGGGAGTCACACGGCGGGTGCTAACGTCCGTCGTGGAGAGGGAAACAACCCGGACCTACAGCTAAGGCCCCTAATTCGTGGCTAAGTGGGAAAGGATGTGGAAATCCCAAAACAACCAGGAGGTTGGCTTAGAAGCAGCCATCCTTTAAAGAAAGCGTAACAGCTCACTGGTCTAAATAAGGGTTTCTG
>NZ_JADPKH010000103.1:75000-85234 GCF_023073835.1 Bradyrhizobium sp. 153
CCTCGTGCTCGGCGGCTTCGATCCCGCGACCAAGAAATATGTCGGCACCGAAGCCGTGATCAAGGCCCAGATCGCGCAGGTGCAGGCAGACAAGAAGATGCCGGCCAAGGACAAGAAGGAAGCGATCGACGAGCTCAACGAAGCGCTGAAGACGCCGGCGCCGCAGATCGAGAACAAGGCTAACATCGACCTAATCGGCAAGTACTACGACAAGCTGGTCGCCGCGCTCGGTGACGACGAGAATTGAGCGAGTTTCCTGCATCGTCCTGGCGAAAGCCCGGACTCATTACCGAAAAGTCGTCGTCGGGCGAACTGGCAATCACGAGTCTCCGCAAATTTGCTTCTGCGGTCATGGGCCTGGATCGGCACTTGCTATGCTCGCTTGTCGAGGACGACGCAGTGACTGGTCGGGTCGATGGACAAACGCAAAAGCCCCGGAAACATCTCCGGGGCTTTCGTCGTTTTAGCTGTTTGCAGCGCGATGCAGCTACGTCCGCGTCCGCATCCGCATCATGAAGCTGTCGAAGCTGAGCTCGGCGACCTGCATCCAGGCCAGCGACTCGCTGCGATAGGCGGTGAGGCTCGCATACATCTTGCCGAAATGCGGATTGTTCTTGGCGAGGTCGGCGTAGACCTCCCCGGCCGCCGTATAACAGCTCTCGAGCACTTCTTGCGGGAAGGGCTTGAGGATGGCGCCGGCAACGAGCAGCCGCTTGAGTGCTGGTGGGTTGACCGCATCGTACTTGCCGGTCACCCAGGTGAAGGTATCGAGCGATGCACTCGAAATGGCCGCCTGATAATGCTTGGGCAGCGCATTCCACTTCTCGAGATTCATGATGTTGTGGCCCTGGCCGGTGCCTTCCCACCAGCCCGGATAATAATAGTACTTCGCCACCTTGACGAAGCCGAGCTTCTCGTCGTCATAGGGGCCCACCCATTCGGCCGCGTCGATCGTGCCCTTCTCGAGCGCGGGGTAGATGTCGCCTGCCGCGATCTGCTGCGGGACGCCACCGAGCTTCGAGATGATGGTGCCGGCAAACCCGCCGACGCGGAATTTCAGTCCCTTGAGATCATCGATGGTCTTGATCTCCTTGCGAAACCAGCCGCCCATCTGGGCGCCGGTCGAACCTGTGGGCACGCCGATCGCGTTATGCTCCTTCAAGAGATCGTTCAGCATCTCCTGACCACCGTTCCACAATAGCCAAGAGATGTGCTGGCGCGTGTTGAGCCCGAATGGCAGCGATGTGCCGAAGGTGAAGGCGGGATTCTTGCCCCAGTAATAATACAGTGCGGTATTGCCGATCTCGACCGTACCGTTCGAGACCGCGTCGAGCACTTGCAGGCCCGGCACGATTTCGCCGGCGGCGAAGGGCTGGATCTGGAATTTATTGTCGGTGATCTCGGCGACGCGTTTGCAGAAATATTCGCAGCCGCCATACAGCGTATCCAGAGATTTCGGCCAACTCGCCGCCAGGCGCCATTTCACCTCGGGCATCGATTGCGCGACAGCTGGCGCTGCGACTGCGCTTGCGGCGAGGCCCAGCCCGCCCGCCGTCAGGAATTTACGACGTTCCATGCGTTTCCCTCCTGTGATGTCGAGTCCTCGACGAGGGGATTGCGATCTTGACGTCGCTTTGTCTTCGCCGGTGGCCGACGTTTCTTGGCGTCCGAAATTCGAATTCCGGATCGCGGTCAGGATGACGAAAGGGCCGCAGCAAAGCAAGCGCACTTTGGTTGCGCTGCCGGCGACGCCCTCAATGCTGCGCTGCGAACGCGTCCTCCATGGCCTTGCGCGCCTTCACCGTCTCGTTGCCCGCATCGAACTCGACGTCGCTCCAGCGCACCATCGCGCCATGCGCGACGTCATGTTTCAGCTTCACACGATGCGCCAGACCGATCGGCAGCGCGTCGGCCTTCAAGCTCGCGGCCGCCGGCACCAGCTTGCCCCACACCGTGTAGCCGCCTTCGCCATCCAGCATCTCGCCGGCGCGCAGATTGCGTTTTGCCACGGCCGCGACGTCGCCGCGGAAGCCTGTGGCCTGTCCGGTCGGCTCGCTCCGCAGCGCCGCCGACAGCACCGAGATGTTCAGTTCGAGGCCGATCAGATGATAGGGCTTGTACATGGCCGCGAAGCGCCCGCTGGCGTCGGTCTTCAGGCCGTATTGCCTGAAGCAATCGGCAGCATAATCGTTCGGTGCCTCCAGCACGACATAGACGCCCCAGCGGAGGTCGCGAAACACCGGCCGGCCGTCGCGCTCGAGCGAGGACACCACTTCCACCACGCCCGCTCGCTCCAGCACGCCGCCGCGTGAGCGCGGCCGCATGATATGTGGCAGATCGTCGACGCCGCAGGGCGGAAACAGCAGGCCGTCCGCGGGCACGTCGAGGGCGCAGGCATTGGCGATCGCGGCCATCTCGATCGCCGATTTGGTGCCGTCGAGGAAGGAGTTGAACATCTGCGGATTCATGCCGGCCGACTGCGCTTCGCCCGGAGTGAGGCCGTAATGCTGCCAGACGCCATCAGGCGTCACGTCATGATAGGCCGGCAGATATTTTGTGCCCTTGCCGGCGGCAACGACGCGGAAGCCAGTGGCCCGCGCCCAATCCACCATCTCCGCCGTCAGCGCCGGCTGGTCGCCATAGGCGAGCGAATAGACGACGCCGGCTTTTCGCGCTTCCTCTGCGAGCAGGGGGCCCGCCAGCACGTCGGCTTCGACATTGACCATCACGATATGCTTGCCCGCCGCAATCGCAGCGCGCGCATGCGTGATGCCGGCGGCGGGATTTCCGGTCGCCTCCACCACCACGTCCATCGCACCGCCGGCAATAGCGCGCACACCGTCATCGGTGAAGGTGGTCGCGGCGATGCGCGTCGAGTCCCAGCCGACGATGCGGCACGCCTCGCGGGCGCGGTCGCAATCGATGTCGATGATGACAGGCACTTCCAGCCCCGGCGTGTGCGGCACCTGCGCCAAAAACATCGAGCCGAATTTTCCGGCGCCGATCAGCGCGACACGAACCGGCTCGCCGGCGGACGCGCGGGCCTGGAGGAGACGGAAGAGGTTCATGGGGATATGTCCTGCGGAATGATCGTGTCCCCGACGCGGAGCAGCACGAAGTGCTGCTCCGCAGAGCCGGGACCCAGTGTAAGGGAATTCCGTGTCGGTGGGCCCCGGCTCAGCAGCGCATCACTGACGTGCTGCGCTGCGTCCGGGGCATGAGAGCATCCTACATCCTACTCCGCCGCCTGCCGCGGCGCACGCGCGAGCCGCAGCAGCGCGTCGTCCTCCACCGTCTTGATCGGTGTGAAATCGCGATGCGCGATGTAGTCCGGCCGCGTCGGGGTGCGGATGTAGTTCGAGACCGCATTCAGCGTCAAATACACGATTTTGCGCGGGTAGGGCGTGATGTTGCCGGCCGAGCCGTGCACGAGATTGCCGTGAAACATCAGCATGCCGCCGGGTTTGCCGGTGGGCGCCACGATGCCGCCCTGCTTGACGAGGCGTGTCACGGTGTCCTCGTCCAGCGTCCACAGCGGATAGGAGGTGGTGGCGAGGTCATGCGAGGCTTCGAGATCGCCGGCGTTCTGGCTGCGCGGCACCAGCATCAGGGGGCCGTTGATCGGCATCACCTCGTCGAGGAAGATCGCGATGTTCATCGCGCGCGGCTCCGGCATGCCGTCGTCGCGCTTCCAGGTGCCGTAATCCTGGTGCCACTGCCAGACGTCGCCGGTGAAGGCCGATTTCGCGTTGATCTTGAACTGGTGCATGTAGACCGGTTCGCCGAAGAGCTGCTCGACCGGCTCGATCATGCGCGGATGTGCGCCCAGGATGCGGAAGGCCTCGTTGTAGAGATGTGCGGCAAAGGCGGTGCGCGGCGCACCGCTCTTCTCGCGCCAGACCTCCGGCCGGTTGGTGTCATAGATGCCGACCGCCTCTCGCGCGAGCAGACCGACCTCCTCCTGGCTGAACAATTCGGGCAGGAACAGCCAGCCCTCGCGGTGGAAGAACTCCAATTGCTCTTGAGACAGTTTCATGGGTCGTCCTCCTGTTGTTTATTGTTGTCATTGCGGGGCGGTCCGCAGGACCGAACCCGGAATCCATTCATCCACAATCTCTGCCGCTCAATAGATTCCGGGCTCACACTTCGCGTGCCCCGGAATGACGGCGTTTGTGGTTACGCCGCAACCTCTTCCGTCGCCCTCAATCTCTCTTCGGTCATCCGTCCCGCCGTCTGCGCATGGGCCAGCGCCGCGCGTTCGGCAGCGTTCGCATCGCCCGCGAGAATGTGCTTGGCGATATCGGCATGCTCCGCCCAGGCGCTGGCGCGATAGTCGAGCTCGGACAGCACGGTCGCCATCGAGCGGCGCATGTGCGGCCATTGCGGCGCCATCGTCTCCTCGATCACGGGATTGCCGGCGATCTGGTAGATCGCGCGATGAAAATCGACGTCGAGCCCGATGAGTTCGGCCAGCGTCGTGTTACGGTCGATGGGGCGTCCGGCGGCAAGCGCCGCCTCCAGCCGCGCGCGACCCGCCGCGTCCGTGCCTGCACGTTCGGCAGCAAGCCGGGCGGCGAGTGCATCGATGGCGCCGCGCACCTCGTAAAGCTGGCGGATACGTGACGGGTCGAGCTGGGTGACCTCAAAGCCGCGCTTGCCGCTCTCGGCGACGAGGCCCTGCCGGTGCAACAAATGCAGCGCGTGCGACACCGGCTGGCGCGACACGCCGAGCCTGTCGGCGAGCTCGTTTTGCCGGATGCGCTGGCCAGGGGGCAGGGTGCGGTCGGAGATCGCCTCCAGGATCCGGGCATAGACCTGGTCGATCAAGTTCGGGAGTGGGTCGAGAGGGATCACGCCGGCAGCTCCGCGGCACCTGAAAACGGAATACGGAATTCCGTATTCGAAGCTACGCGGTGCGGCTGAGGGCGTCAAGCGGTACCATAGGATGGCCGCCTCTCATTTCGAAACGCGCTAAGCTATTGATATCGCTCGCGCCGTCTACTGTGCATGGGGTTGTTTTTCGAGAAAACGATCCGGCCCGGCGCCGTCCTACTTGATCTTGCCCTGCTCGATCAGCATCCGGCTCATCAGATAGAGCCGCGGCACGATCGAGTTGGTGTCGATGAACTCGTCGCGGGCATGATAGCCGAAGCCGGCGAGGCCGAAACTCTCGACCACGACCGCCTTGCCGCTGCGATTGGCGTAGCCGGCATCGGTGGCGCCTCCCGTCATCTCGGTGATGTCGAGCTTGCGGTCGATCTCGGCATAGATCGACTGTCCCACCTCGGCCAGCGCGCGGCCGCGACCGCTCGCGACGAAGGGCGGGCGGCCCGCTGTGATCGTCACCTTGGTTTCGGTGTCGGGAACGAGCTTCTCCTTCACCTTCTCGTCGAGCGCCGCCTGCAATTTGGCGATGCCATCGGGAATGGTGAGGCGGATGTCGGCGCCGGCCTCGGCCTTTTCCGGAATCTGGTTGCGTACGGTGCCGGCCTGCGCCGTGGTCCAGTTGAGCTGCGTGCCGGGGATCGACTTGGCGACGTCTTTGGTTTGCAGCAATTGATGGGCGAGCTCGATCAGCGCGTTGCGGCCGAGATCGGGCGCAGCGCCGGCATGCGAAGCGCGTCCTTTCACCTCCATCTTCGCCGTCGCGGTGCCGCTCGCCCCCAGCAGCAAGGAGTCGTTCTTTGCCGGAGGCGAAGCCGCCGTCGGCTCGCAGGAGAGCACGACGTCGTGCTGGTCGGCGAGCTCCGCGATCATCTCGCCCGACCCGATCGACCCCACCTCTTCGTCTGGATTGAACGACACGGTGAGCCTGGCATAGTCGTGCCAGCCGGCATCCTTCAGTATCTTGAGCGCATGCAGCACCACGGCGATGCCGCCCTTGTCGTCGGCGATGCCGGGGCCATAGATGCGGTTGCCGTCAACGCGGTACGGCTCGCTGGCGAGGACGCCGCGCTGATAGACCGTGTCCATATGCGCGATCAGCATCAGGTTTCGCGTGCCCGAGCCCTTGAACGTGGCGATCACCATATCGGCGCCTGTGCCGGCGGTGGTCTTGCGTCGCTCCGTGACGGCGCCAAGCGCCTTCAGGCGCGCTTCGGTGAAATCGGCCATCTTCTTCAAGCCTTCGGCGTCGCCGCTGCCACTCTCGATCATCACCATGTCACGCAGCGTCTCGATCAGCGGCGCCTTCTCCTGCTCGGCCGCGGCTTTCAGCTTCTCGTCGGCGGCCGCGACCGCGCTCGTGACGCCGGCGGCGAGACCGAGCAGCGACAGAGCAAGCAAGGGAGTGAGGCGGAATGTCATGAGGTGTCCTTTCCCGTTTCGAGCGGCGGCACCGCACGATCGGACGGAACCGTAACATCTAGGCAATCCGGATGCCACGTTTCGCTAGCGCTCAAGCACCTCCACATCGAGCGCCGCGATCCGCTCCGCATCGGCCAGCGCGTCGATTCCCGCGATCCGGTCGCCGTTGAAGGTAACACGAAGCGCGATGCGCAGATGTCCACCGAGGATGACGGCGACGCCGATCTCGCCGTCGACCAACGCGGTCCGTGCGGCCTGGGCGCGGCCCTTGTAGAGCTGCGCCACCGCATCGGCGCCGCGAATCTCGGGCAGCGAGCCGAGCCGCACCGCGGCTTGGTCGGCGCGGAATACGACGTCGGGATCGAGCACGGTCAGCAGGCCCTCGAAATCGCCTTCGCGCGACGCCTTGAGGAACGCATCGACGATTCGGCGCTGGTACGACAGGTCGGTCTCGGGCACCGGTGCGCCCTGCACCCGCCGCCGGGCGCGACTCGCGAGCTGCCGCGAGGCCTCGACCGAGCGGCCGACGATCGGCGCGATCTCCTCGAAGGGCACGGCAAACATGTCATGCAGCACGAACGCGAGCCGCTCCGCCGGCTGCAACGTCTCCAGCACGACCAACAGGGCGGCGCCGACGGAATCGGCCATCTCCGTCTCGCGCTCGCGCGTCTCGTCGATCGGCTCGGGCACGTGCGGGCCCATCGGATCCTCGCGGCGCGATTTCCGTGCGCGCAGCATGTCGAGGCAGATGCGCGCGACCACCGTCGTGAGCCAGCCGCGCAGGTTCGCGACATCGGACATGTCGTAGCGGCTGACCCGCAGCCAAGCCTCCTGCACGGCATCGTCGACCTCAGCACGGGACCCCAGCATCCGGTAGGCCACGGCGCGCAAATGGTCCCGGTTGGCCTCGAACTGGTGGCTGAGAAAATTTTGTTCGGTCATCGGTCACATTCCCTCATCGCGATCCGTCATGCCCATGACGAGGCCAATCCGGCCGATGTGACCGGAACCTTCGAAATTCAACAGACGGAGACGCAAGATGATGCACGCTCGCATGAATCACCCGGTGATGGTCCTGCCTGAGGCCATGAACCACCTTCAATCCATTGGCAACCTGACCAAACAGGGTCTGCCGGAAAAGCTCCTGGAGCTGGTGCACCTGCGGGCCAGCCAGATCAATGGCTGCGGCGTCTGCGTCGATATGCACCCGAAGCTCGCCCGTAAGCTCGGTGAGACCGACGAGCGCCTGTTCGCCGTGTCCGCCTGGCGCGAAGCGCCCTATTTCACCGAGGCCGAGCGCGCCGCGCTGGCGCTGACCGAGGCGGTCACGCGCCTTGCCGATCGCGAAGATCCGGTGCCTGATGCGATCTGGAACGAGGCCGCCAAGCATTTTGACGAGCGCGAGCTCGCAACGCTGATCCTCGCGATCGCGACGATCAACGTCTGGAACCGGCTGAATGCGACGATCAAGATGCCGGTCGGCGTTTGGAAGGTGTGAGGCCTCTTCCTTCGCCTCTCCCGGACGCAGGGAGGGGCGAAGAGCGCTCCTACTCCGCCAGGAATCTGTTCACCGCCTCGCCGAACTCAAGCGGCGCCTGTTCGAACATCCAGTGGCCGGCGTTCGGAATCACCGCCGTCTTGCTGCCCGCGATGTGCTCGGCGAGCACGCGCCACATCACCGACAGGCTTCCTGTCGTCGCGCCGCCGCCGATCAGCAGCGTCGGCGTCTTGATCGCCTGCGCATCGGCGAGCGTGTAGGGCTTGCGCTGCTCGTTGATCTGGCCGAGGAAAGTGATCGCGTTGTCGCGCAGTTGCTGCTTGGCCGCCGCAGGTACGCGCCGCCAGGAGCCGTCGCCTTCGATGCCGTCGTAAAAATTCTGCAGCGCGCCCTCGATGTCACCGGCGCGGATCATCTCGACCGAGCGCGCCGTACGGGCGGCGAGCGGCGGATGCGCGGGCGTGCCGGCGGGGACCGGCAGGCTGGCATCGAGATCGCCGCCCGGCTCGGCCAACACCAGTTTTCGCAACAGATCAGGCCGTATCTGCGCTACGCGGAAGGCGATGTGACCGCCGCGCGAATGCCCCATCAGGTCGACCGGTGCGGGCCTGACCTGCTCGATGAAGGCGATCACGTCGAAGACGTGCTGGGCCATCTTGTAGTCGTCGCCGACGGCATCCCAATGCTCGGGAAAGAAGTGCCGCAGGCTGACCGAGATCACGCGATGATGCCGCGACAGCGGTCCGAGCACCGAATACCAGGTGCGGAAATCCCCTAACGTGCCGTGCACGCAGACCAGCGGCGCACCGTCTCCGACTTCGAGATAGGCCATGTCGTAACCGTTGACGCGAAATGTCTGCATGATCAGCTCGCCAGAAACTCCAGGACCACTTCGGAGTATTTTTGCGGCGCCTGCTCGAACATCGGGTGCGTCGCGTTCGGGATGATCGCCTTCTTCGAATAGGGCACATGCGCCGCGAGCGCATGCAGCACCTTTGGCAGCAGGCCCTTGGTCCGCGCGCCCAGGATGAACAGCGTCGGCATTTTGATGGACTCCGCATCCGCCTTCGAGAACGGCGGGCGGTTGTCGCGACCTGACCGATCAGCGTCATGGCGTTGTCGCGCAGATTTTGCTTCACCGTCGCCGGCAGCCGCGGCCAGGTGCCGGGGCCCTCCAGCGCGTCGACGAAGACGGCGAGGCCGCCGTCGACGTCGCCGGCCGCGATCCTCTCGGCCGATGCTGTAAAGCGCGCCAGCAGCGGCGAGGGGCCGCCGACATAATCGGGATCGAGGCTCGCATCGAGCTCGCCGCCCGGCTCGGCGAGGATCAGTCGCCGCAGCATATCCGGCCTCCGCTGCGCCACGCGGAAGCAGATGTGCCCGCCGCGGGAATGGCCCATCAGGTCGACCGGCCCGAGGTCGAGCTTCTCGACGAAGGCGATGACGTCATCGACATGCTGGGCGATCGAATAAGTGTCCCCGACGCCGTCCCAGCGCGCCGGGTAGAAGTGCCTCAAGCTGACAGCGATCACCCGGTGGCGCTGCGACAACGGGCCAAGCACGCAACCCCAGACGCGGAAGTCGTTCAGCGAGCCGTGCACGCAGACCAGCGGCGGGCCGCCCTTGGCTTCGCCCACGTCGAGATAGGGCATGTCGTATCCGTTGACGTGGAGGCTTTGCATTCTGGGCTCGCGCGAAGGAAAAGGAACTCTGTGCAAGATTCCCGGAAACCGGGTGGATCGCAACTATTTCCAAGCCTAAATTCGAGCGGACAACACAATCGGGCATGCGACAAGGACGCAGCCAGGAACCAAGCCATGACTGACCAGCATTTTGCCCTGTTCGACACCAGGATCGGCCTGTGCGCCATCGCCTGGGGCCCGCGCGGCATCAATGGCACGCAACTGCCGATGGGCGGCGAGCAAAAGATCCGCACCCGTATCCATCAGCGTCATGCCGAGGCGACCGAAGGCGAGCCCACCGCCGAGGTGCAACAGGCGATCGATCGCATCGTCAAACTGCTCGCCGGCGAGCCCGATAATCTCACCGACATCCCGCTCGACCTCGACGGCGTGCCCGAGTTCAACCGCGGCGTCTACGATATCGCCCGCACCATCCCACCGGGCAAGACCATGACCTATGGCGACATCGCCAAGCGGCTCGGCGGCGTCGAACTGTCGCGCGACGTCGGCCAGGCGCTCGGCCGCAATCCGTGCCCGATCGTCGTGCCCTGCCATCGCGTGCTCGCGGCCGGCAACAAACCCGGCGGCTTCTCGGCGAATGGCGGCGTGGTGACGAAGCTGAAGATGCTCGAGATCGAAGGCGCGCTGGTGAACCACACGCCGAGTCTGTTTGATTGAGGGGTGCCACCCCCCGGAGGGGGGCCGGAGGGGGGGGGCACCCCTCAATCAAACAGACTCGGCGTGTGCC
>NZ_JADPKH010000033.1:0-75621 GCF_023073835.1 Bradyrhizobium sp. 153
CCAGGGTCCACAGCCCCAACAACAGCAGGCCTGAACGAAACGAGAATTGTGTTACCCATGTCGTCGGTTTGAACTGTTACCCATGTCGCCGGTTGCTCAGCGCGAAGCGCCGGATGAGGGGTTGCTTCCGCGATCCTTGCTGCTTGAGGGTCGTGCGCGGAGAGATACCCCTCGCCCGTCTCGCCGCTACGCGGCGAGCCACCCTCTCCCACAAGGGGAGAGGGAAAGAGTGCAACCCTCGACTGAACAGTCAAGCCAACCGATACGCAGCCTTCGCATTCACACCGAACGCCTTCTCGCGCACGTGTGCGCCCAGCCTCACCAGGCACGCCTCCAGCGCATCCTTGATCTCGCCGTAGCTCCCCGCAAGCAGACACACCGGCCAGTCCGAGCCGAAGATCAGCCGATCCTCGCCAAAGCATGTCGCGGCATGCTGAACGAACGGAAACAGACGCTCCGCATTCCAATCGCTCCAGACTGCTTCCGTCGCCAAGCCCGAAATCTTGCACCAGACATTGCCGCAAGCAGCGAGCGCCGCGATGCCATCGGCCCATTCGTCGCTTGCGCCATCGGCGATCGGCGGCTTGGCGGCGTGGTCGAGCACGAAGCGCGCTTGCGGGAAGGCCTGCGCGGTCGCGATCGCAACCGGCAACTCGCGGGTGCGGACGAGGAAGTCGTAGGTGAGATCGCGGGCAAACACCGCGGTGAGGCCGCGCTGGACGTCTTCGCGGAGTAACCAATCCGGATCGGCTTCATCGTGGACCTGGTGACGAATGCCCACCAGCTTGTCCCCACCGGGCGCAGCGCGCAATCGATCGAGCGTTTCGTCAAGCGCCCCGTCCGTCAGATCAGCCCAGCCAACGACACCGATGACAGAGGGCGTCGCATGCGCGATGCGCAGGAACTCCTCGGTCTCCTCCAGCGCGGAGCGGCACTGCACCAGAATGCTCGCATCGATGCCGTTTGCCTTCAGCAATGGCGCAAGATCGCCAGGGCCGAAGGCGCGGCGGATCGGTGTGAGCTCGTCCGCGTCCATCCAGGGATAGTCGGCACGCGCCGGATCCCAGAAATGCTGGTGACCGTCGATGATCATGGCTCACGCTCCGCCCGGCAGCGGCGCCCGCGCATCGACGAGGTTTTGCGCGCGCAGCTCCTGCCAGAAGGCCTGCGGCACCGCCGCCTCCGACATCGCGATGTTCTCGGCCGCCTCCGCAGCATTGCGCGCGCCCATCACCGTGACCGTCACGGCCGGGTGGGCCATGCAGAACTGCAGCGCTGCGGCCTTTAGCTCGGTGCCGTGCTCGTGACAGAGCGCGTCGAGTTCCAGCGCACGCGCGACAAGCGCCGCGTCAGCATCCTGATAATTGAACTTCGCGCTCGTGTGCGGATTGGCCAAGATGCCGCTGTTGTAGACGCCGCCGAGCAGGATGCCGATGTTCCTGGCCTGGCAGGCCGGAAATAGCGCATCCAGCGCGCCCTGGTCGAGCAGCGTGTAGCGGCCGGCGAGCAGGAAGCAGTCAACCGGCACGGCGTCGGCAAAGCGGACCAGCATTTCCGACTGGTTCATGCCGGCGCCGATCGCCTTGACCGTGCCGTCCTCGCGCAGGCGCTGCAGCGCGCGGAAGGCACCGGTGACGGCATCGTCATAGTGGTCGTCGGCATCATGCACGAGCAGGACGTCGATGCGATCGAGCCCGAGCCTGGCGAGGCTTTCCTCCACCGAGCGCATCACGCCGTCATGGCTGAAATCGAACACCGGCCGCTCACGCGGCGTGCCCTTGTAGTGCTCGTCCTCGGCGGCGGCGCCCTCGGGCGCGCGCAAAAGACGCCCGACCTTGGTCGAGATCGCATAGGATTCACGCGGCTGCTGCCGCAGGAACGCGCCGAGCCGCCGCTCGGCCAGGCCAAAGCCGTAAAGCGGCGCGGTGTCGAAGAAGCGGATTCCGAGCGACCAGGCACGCGCGACCGTCGCTTGCGCATCGGCGTCGCTGACGGGTGCGAACAATCCGCCGAGCGGGGCGGAGCCGAGGCCGATCGAGGTGACGTCGAGAGAGCCGAGGCGCGACCGTTTCATTTCCATTGCCTTCCAGGAGTCGTCCTTCCAGCGGCGCAAATCATCTCCCCCGCTCGCGGAAACCGCAAGCGGGGGAGGCACGCAGGAGCGCGGGGCTGGCGGCGCTCCTACTTCAACATCTGTGCAACGTTGTCCTTGGTCACGAGATCGAGACCGGTGTAGACGATCTCCGGCACCTTCTCGCCCTTCTTGATGGCGAGCAGCGTGTCCATCGCCTTCTCGCCCATCTCGAACGGACGCTGGCCGACCAGCGCATTGGCATAGCCGTCGCGCAGGAGCTCAAGCTGCATCTTGAGCGTATCGGCGACCACCAGGGTGAACTTGCCGGAGTCGATGTCCTTCTTGTTCCTGGAGGCGAAGGCCTTGAAGCCTTCAGGAGCGAACATCGGCCAGCCGCCGATGGGAACGATGGCGGCGAGATCGGGCGTTGCGGTGCGCATGTCGGTCATCTGCTGGACCGCGAGCGCGGGATCGTCGTTGCAGAAGGTGGGCGAGCCCGCAACTTCGGTCCATTTCGAGCCCTTCAGCGCCTCGCGCACGCCGTCGACGCGCTCGGCGAGGTTCTTGGCGCCGGGACCGCCCGAAACCATCGCATATTTGCCGCCGTCGGGCCGCATTTTCAGCAATTGCTTGCCGAGCGCGACACCGAACTCCTTGTTGTTGGTGCCGATATAGGCAATGCGCTTGGAGCCCGGTGCATCGGCATCGAAGGTGATGACGGGGATGCCGGCCGCGGTCGCCGCCTCGATCGACTTGGTCATGGCCGCGACGTCGGCGACCGAGATGGCGAGACCGTCGACCTTCTGCGTGATGAAGTCCTGGATGATCTGGGCTTGCGTCGCCGGCTCGTGCTCGACCGGCCCCTTGTAAATGCATTCGATGTTGCCGAGCTCCTTGGCGCGCTTCAGGCAACCGTCGCGCGCGAAGTCGAAGAACGGATTGTTCATCGCCTTGGGCACGATGACGAAGCGGTAGTTCGCAGCGAACGCCGGCGTTGCCATCATGGCAACAGTGATGCCGGCAAGAAGAAGTTTCCTCATTGTCTCCTCCACCCTTCTCTTGCGCCCATCCTTTCCAGATTCGTCCGGGAAGCGGACAGGCGGCATTTTCGTTGCCTCCCCGGAACGACGTCACGTCAGATCATCCGCGATCGGATGCGATCGACCAGCACGGCCAGGATGATGATCACGCCCACCAGCGTCTGCTGCCAGTAGGAGCTGACTTGCGCCAGCACGAGGCCGTTGCGGATCACCTCCAGCAGCACGCAGCCGACGATGGCCCCCAACGGACCGCCGATGCCGCCGGCGAGATTGGCGCCACCGATCACGGCCGCCGCAATCACGTTGAGCTCGTAGGACGTCGCCATGTTGGCCGGCGCCGATCCAAGCCAGCCGGAGATGATGATGCCCTGGAGCCCCGCGGCGAGCGCGCAGATCACGTAGACCTCGATCTTCACCCGCACCACCGGAATGCCGGTGAGCTCGGCCGCCTTCTCGTTGCCACCGAGCGCGAAGACGTGGCGTCCGAACGAGGTATGGTGCAGCACCACGGCCATCGCCAGCGCGAGGATCACCAGATAGATGAAAGGCACGGGCACGCCGAGCACGTCGCCGGAGGTGAGCGCATAGAAATAATCTGCATCCGGTCCGCCCGGAAAACTGCCACGGCCGTTGGAGACGACGTAGCCGAGCCCGCGTACGATCGAGAGCATGCCGAGCGTGGTCACGAACGGCGACAGACCGAGCACGGCGATGCAGAAGCCGTTGACGAGCCCGGCGACCAGCGCGACGCCGAGGCCGGCGAGGATCGAGACCAGCAGGATCAGCCCTGGCACCTTGGCGAGCACGGTCTTGCCGTCGGCCGCCATGTGCACGAACAGCGCGCCTGCCGGCGAGCCGGGTGCCGACAATTCGGTCATCACCATCGAGGTGATCATGGCGGAGAAACACATCATCGAGCCGACCGAGAGGTCGATGCCGCCGGTGATGATCACGAAGGTCACGCCCAGCGTGGCAATGGCGATGAAGGAAAAGTTCTTCGCCACGTTCTGCATGTTGCCTTCGGTGAAGAAGTACGGGCTGGCGAAATGCATGATCACCAGCAACACCGCCAGCGCGAGCAGGACATAGCCGGTCTGTGACGCGAAGATGCCGCGCTGCCACCATCTGATCCGGCCGACATTGGTGAAGCTGATCGGAGATTCCAGGGGCATGGCCATCACGCCGCCTCCTTCGCGCCGGTGATCAGGGCGGTGACCTCCTCGGGCGAAGTCTGGTGGATCGGCTTGTCGGCGCGCTTCTCGCCGCGGCGCATGACGACCACGCGGTCGCACACCGCGAACACGTCGGGCATGCGGTGCGAGATCAGCATCACGGCGACACCCTGCTCCTTCAGCCGGTGGATCAGGCCGAGCACCTGCTCGACCTGGCGGACCGAAATCGCGGCCGTCGGCTCATCCATCATCACCAGCCGCGCATTGGAGAGCCGCGTCCGCGCGATCGCGACCGCCTGGCGCTGGCCGCCCGACATTTGCTTGACGAGATCATCGGGGCGGGTCTCCGAGCGCAATTCGCCGAACAGCTCCAGCGCCCGCGCCGCCATCGCCTTGTGGTCGAGCAACGCAATGGGTCCGAATGTGCGCTTCAGCTCGCGGCCGAGGAAGACGTTGGCAGCGGCGGTCAGATTGTCGGCGAGTGCGAGATCCTGGTAGACGACCTCGATGCCGACGGTGCGGGCATCGAGCGGTCGGCTGAAATGGACCGCATTGCCGGCAAAGCGGATCTCGCCATGGCTGGGGCGGAAATTGCCGGCGATGATCTTGACCAGCGTCGACTTACCGGCGCCGTTGTCGCCCATCAGGCCGACGACCTCGCCCGGGAACACCTGCATGTCGACCTCATGCAGCGCCCGGATCGCGCCGAACTCCTTGCCGATGCCAGTCAGCTCGAGCACCGGCGTTGCTTCAGCGCTTGTCATCAGCGGCCTTCCTCAGACATGTCGGTTGACCAGGGATTCCAGATATTCCTGCCGACCCGAGCGCGGCTGCGGGTCGAAGCCGGGGCCGAGCGCACGGTCGGCGAGATCGGCGAGCGAACGCTGGCCGCCGAGAATGGCCTGGCCCTCGGGCCCGGCCCATCCTTCGTAGCGCTTGGCAAGCGGTGTGGTGAGCACGCCGGCGTCGAGCATGTCGGCAGCGGCGAGGAAGGCGCGCGCGCAGGCATCCATCGAGCCGACATGGGCGTGGATCAGATCGTCGGGATCGATCGACTGACGTCTGATTTTGGCATCAAAATTGAGCCCGCCCGCGGTGAAGCCACCGTGGCTCAGGATCTCGTGGAACACCAAGGCGAGCTCCGGCACGTTCATCGCGAACTGGTCGGTGTCCCAGCCGAGCAGATCGTCGCCGCGGTTGACGTCGAGCGAGCCGAACACGCCGAGCGCCTCGGCGAGCGCAACCTCGTGATGGAAGGAGTGACCGGCGAGGATGGCGTGGTTCTGCTCGATGTTGAGCTTGACGTCGTTCAGGAGATCGTAGCGCTCGAGGAAGCCGTAACAGGTGGCGACGTCGAAATCGTATTGATGCTTGGTCGGCTCCTTCGGCTTGGGCTCGATCAGGATCGGTCCCTTGAAGCCTATTCTGTGCTTGTGCTCGACCACCAGCGAGACGAAGCGGCCGAGCTGGTCAAGCTCGCGCTTGAGATCGGTGTTGAGCAGCGTCTCGTAGCCCTCGCGCCCGCCCCATAGCACGTAATTCTGGCCGCCGAGCCGGTGCGTCACCTCCAGCGCGGCGCGGACCTGGCCGGCGGCATAGGTGAAGATATCGGGGTCCGGATTGGTCGCGGCGCCCGCCATGTAGCGACGATGCGTGAACAGATTGGCTGTGCCCCAGAGCAGGCGGACCTTCGCGGAAGCCATCTTCGCCTCGAACAGATCGGCAATCGCGTTGAGATTGGCGACGGACTCGCTAAGCGAGGCGCCTTCCGGCGCTGCATCGACGTCGTGGAAGGTGAAGAACGGCACGTCCAGCAGGCGGAACAGCTCGAAGGCAACATCGGCCTTGGCCCGCGCCAGCGCCATCGCATCGGTACCGTCGTGCCAGGGCCGCAGGAAGGTCTCGCCGCCGAAGGGGTCTGCGCCCGGCCAGCAGAACGAATGCCAATAGCAGACCGCAAATCGTAAGTGGTCCTCCAGCCGGCGGCCATGCACGAGGCGGTCCTTGTCGTACCAGCGGAAGGCGAGCGTGTTGTCCGCATCTTTGCCGGCAAAGGCGACAGGCGTGCTGGCCTCGAAGAATTTGGCTGACGCGTTCACTCAGGCAGTCTCCTTCAATGCAGGATAAAGCGCCCGCCAGCGCAGATAGGCCTCGTCATAGGCCGCAGTGACGGATGGGCGGGGTGTGAAGCTCGCGAGCCGCCGCGGGGGTTTGCAGACCTCTGCGGGGTCCTCGCCGGTCGCGGCGATACGGCCGAGCCGCGCAACGCCGAGCGCGGCGCCCACTTCGCCTTCCTCAACGCGATGAACGGGAATGCCGAGCACGTCGGCGCAGATCTGCGCCCACAGCGGCGAGCGCGAGCCACCGCCGACCAGATCGAGCTCAGCAAGCGGCCCACTCGCTGAGCTCAGCGCGGCCAGATTGTCGCGCGCGGCAAAGGCGACGCCTTCGAGCACGGCCTGGACGATCTGCGCCCGCCCGGTCGCACCGCGCAAGCCCACAAAGGCCCCGCTCGCGGTAGCATCGTTGTGCGGCGTACGCTCGCCATCGAGATACGGCAGGAAGGAGACGGGGCTGGGCCCGTCGACGCGCTCGCCGAGCGGTGCCAAGAGCGCTGCGGCCGGAGTCTCCATCACGCCAGACAGCCAGGCGAGCGAGGCCGCGGCCGACAGCATCACCCCCATCTGATGCCAGAGGCCGGGCAGCGCATGGCAGAAGGCATGCACGGCCGAAGCCGGCGCCGGCGCGAAGCGGTCGGTGACGCGGAAGACCACGCCCGAGGTGCCCAGCGACAGGAAAGCATTGCCCGGCGCGATCGCGCCAAGCCCGATCGCGCTCGCCGCATTGTCGCCGGCGCCGCCGGCGACCACGACATCCGCAGTCATGCCCCAGCGCTGCGCGTATTCCGACGCGAGCACCGCGCTCACCTCGCTGCCCTCGACGAGGCGCGGCATGTGATGCAGATCGAGCCCGGTGGCATGCAGCAACAGTGCCGACCAGCGGCGCAGACCAACATCCAGCCACAGCGTGCCGGCGGCGTCCGACATGTCCTCGACCATTTCGCCGGTGAGGCGATAGCGGACATAGGCCTTGGGCAGCAGCACCTTTGCGACGCGATCGAAGATCTTTGGCTCATGCCGCGCCACCCAGAGCAGCTTCGGCGCGGTGAAGCCAGGCATGGCGAGATTGCCGGCGATCGCGTGCAACGACGGACAGCGCCGCTCCAGCATGGCGCATTCGGCGTGCGAGCGGCCGTCGTTCCAGAGAATCGCGGAACGCAGCGGCCGCCCATCCTCGCCAAGCAGCGTCGCGCCATGCATCTGGCCCGACAGCCCGATGCCGGCGACCCGCGCGACCTCGCGCGGATGGCGGGCGGCGAGATCGTCCACCGCGCCGATCGCCGCATCGACCCAGGCGTCCGGATCCTGCTCGGACCACAGCGGCGCCGGGTGCGACAGCGCAAGCTCGCGCGCGGCCGTTGCGACAATCGCGCCGGCTTCGCTCACGAGCACCGCTTTCACACCGGATGTGCCGATGTCTAGTCCGAGATACACGCCATCCTCCCTTTTGCCTGTCGCGGTGCGCGAGCTTGACGTCGCATTCACCGCTGCAGACCATTTTGAAATCCAGCTGCCACTAGGGCAGATTGTCCCGCATCACGATGTCGATCCTGATCTTCTCCTGTTCGCGCAAGATCGGCTCGCCGCGGGCGAGCGCGAGCAGAACGCGCACGGCGGCACGCGCCTCATGGCCAGGGTTCTGCGAGATCGCCGCATGCATCACGCCCTGCAACAGCAGCCGCCGTGTCAACGCGGTGACGTCGTGCCCGACGAACACCACCTGCTTTTCGCGGCCGGCATCGGTCAAAGCCTTGGCTACGCCTTGCGTGCCGGCGCCGACGTTATAAAGCCCGACAATGTCAGCATGCCTGCCGAACAGCCGCGCCAATACTTGCTCCGAACGCTCGTCCTCGTCGCGCCCTTCCAGCACCGGCAGCACGCTGAGACCGGGGAATTCCGTCGCCATCACCTGGTTGAAGCCGAAGATGCGCTCGGCGTGGTCGCGCAGGCCCTGCGAGCCCGCGACGATCGCGACCTTGCCGGACCTCTGGCCGACCAGCCGCCCGACCAGCGCGCCGGCGGTGCGACCCGCAGCGATGTTGTCGATGCCGACATAATGATGGCGGCGCGAGGACGGCACGTCCGAGACCAGCGTCACCACCTTGGCGCCGGCATCGACGAGATCATTGATGGCGGCGCGAACACTCGGATGATCCAGCGCCACCACGGCGATGCCATCGTAATCGCCCGATAGCGCCTCCAGCGTGCCTGCGAGCGCGGAGGGGTCGAACACGTCGGTCGGCACCATCTCGACGCTGAGGCGGCGGGCCGACAGCCAGGCCGACATTTCGCCGAGATAGGCTTCGATCTGCTGCATGAACGGGTTCGAGCCCGACGGCATCACGAAGGCGAAGCGCCGGGCGCGGCTGCGGGCGAGCTCGGCGGCCGCAACGTGCGGCTGGAACGAATTGCGCTCGATCGCCGCCTTGACGCGCCGGACCGTGTCCGGGCGGACGCCCGGGCGGTTGTGGAGGACGCGGTCGACCGTGGCGAGGCTGACGCCGGCCTCGCGGGCGATATCCTTCAGCGTCAGCGCAGTTGGGGTGAGCGTCTCGGCCATGGCTGAAGGCTAGCAGAGGTGTTTTGAGGTGCGCAACTCATTTTGAGGAATGATGGGGTTTGGCTCCGCCCTCCCAGGAACAGGTCCTCCACTCGGCCGTTGCCGCCGCGTGCGTAACGACATCACCCATGATCCCGGCGAGGGCCTGAGCCCGACGCTCGAGCGCAACATCCAGGCGCTCGTCGCGCGTCGCCGTGGGGAGCAGCGGGCTGCCACGAACCAGGAAAAACTCGCCGACGCGATCACGGCCTTCACCGGCAGCATGCCGTTCGTTTATCTCCACCTGGCCATATTTGGTTTCTGGATCATCGCCAATCTGAATTGGCTGCCGGGGATCCCGGTCTGGGACGAAAGTTTTGTGGTGCTCGCGATGATCGCCTCGGTGGAAGCGATTTTCCTCTCCACCTTCGTGCTGATTTCGCAGAACCGCATGACCGCGGCCGCGGACAAGCGCGCCGATCTCGACCTCCAGATCAGCCTGCTCGCCGAGCATGAACTGACCAAGGTTGCCCGCCTGCTCACGCAGGTCGCCGAGCGGCTCGACGTCAAACCTGACTCGAAGCGCGATCTGGAGGAAGCGGCCCGGGACATCGCCCCCGAACGCGTGCTCGACAAGATCGAGGAGACGCGAAGAAGTTGAGGCTGCATGCACCTTGCGCCAGTCGGCTGCATGCACCTTGCGCCAGTCGGCAGGCTCAGCTGGTGGTCAGATCCAGCGTCAGGAACAGGCTGTTGGGATCCTCGACATAGCCTTCGAATGGACCGCAGGCGACGAAGCCGTGGGCCTGATAGAGGGCGTGCGCGGGTTTGAAATAACCCCAGGAGCCGGTTTCCAGGCTGAGCCGCGTCATGCCGCGCATGCGGGCTTCACTGATGATGTGGCGGAGCATCTGGCCGCCGAAGCCGCGCCGGCGTGTGGTCTGCAGCGTGTGCATCGACTTCACCTCGCCGTGGTCGGCCGAAAGCGTCTTCAGCGCGCCGGTGGCGACCAGTGTCTCGCCGTCCCAGCCGGTCCAGAATCCGATGTCGGGTGCACGAAGACCCGAGAGATCAAGTGCATGGGCGCTACCGGGCGCGGTCTGCGCCCGCGCCGCCGTGACGTGATGATCGAGCAGCGCGATGACACGGGGATCAAAGGTGTCGCCGGGGCGGATGTGCATCGTCAGGGCCTCACTCCAGGGTCTCGGATCGCATCGGTGCCCTCACATCTTGCCGTAGGAAGCGCCGCGCCGCGTGATGATGACGTAGCGCGCATCCTGCCGGGTCTCGTTCTCGAAAATCACCGCGCGCATCACGTCGAAATCCAGACAATCGCCCTCGTGCAACCGCACCGCCTTGGCGTCGATATGCACGGCGATGGCTCCCTCCAGCATCAATAATTGTTGGGTGAAGGCGTTGCGGCCCCAGGGACTGTACGGCACCCGCGCGCCGGCCGGCAGGTCGACGACGATGATCTCGATCCCGCTCGCCGCATCGGTTGGCGAGGCGTGGCGCCTTCGATAGCCGCTCTCGGGATCGCGCCAATGCGGCTGATCGGCAAGTCGCACCAGCCGCTCGGGCGGCTTCTCGGCCAGTGCGACCACATCGCTGAGCGACACGTCGAGCGCTGCGCAGAGTTTTCCGAGCAGCGCAGCCGTCGCACTGCTCTGCGCCCGCTCCACCCGCCCGATCATGGCCCGGCTGACGCCGGACCGAGTTGCCAGTTCGTTCAACGTCATGCCGGCCTGGGTCCGCAGCGTCTTCAGGCGGCGGCCGACCGCACGATCGAGTTTCTGCTGGTCCATTTTTTTAGCCCCGGCCTTCATCCAAGCGTTGCCCGGCGCAAGGACCGCATGCCGCCTCGACCAACCTAAGCCGGGCGAGAGGCGAATGCCGGGAGCGCCAGTCCAATATATTAGAATCTTTGCGCAGCCGGGACACCCGATTAGGATGCTTCCCATAAGCAGGACCGGGAGGCGACATGGGCGAGCCGACGCAGCGGACGATCAAGGCCAACGGTATCAGCCTCAACATCGCCGAGCAGGGCGAGGGGCCAATGGTGCTGCTCTGCCACGGCTTTCCGGAAGGCTGGTACTCCTGGCGCCACCAGCTCGAGGCGCTGGCAGCGGCCGGCTACCGCGCTGTTGCGCCCGACATGCGCGGCTATGGCAAGAGCGACCGGCCCGAAGCCATCGACCAGTATACGATCTTGCACATGGTCGGCGATCTCGTCGGCGTGCTCGACGCGTTCGAGGCGAAGGACGCCGTGATCGTCGGGCATGATTGGGGTGCGACAATTGCCTGGCACACGGCGCGCCTGCGTCCCGATCGCTTCCGCGCCGCTGCCATTCTCAGCGTACCCTATCGCCCGCGCAGTCCCGTGCGGCCGACCAGCGTCATGCCGCGGACAGCGGATGCGCAGTTCTATCAGTTGTACTTTCAGGAGCCCGGTGTCGCCGAAGCGGAGTTCGAACGGGATCCGCGCGCTACGCTCGGCGCCATGCTCTTCGGCGGTTCCGGCGAAGGGGCGGCGGCGATCCGCGCCAATGCCGAGCGCGCCGGCAGGACCGTCGGCATCGGGATGGTCTCGCGCAAGGATGGCATGTTGCCGAAGGTGCAGGTGCCGCTGCCCTCATGGCTGAGCGTCGCCGACCTCGATCATTACGGCGCCGAATTTGCCCGCAGCGGGTTTCGCGGGCCGCTCAACTATTACCGTAACATCGATCGCAACTGGGAGCTGATGGCGGCCTTCGAGGGGGTGAAGGTGACCGTGCCCTCACTCTTCATCGCCGGCGACCGTGACATGGTCATTGCCTTCCCCGGTGCCGCCGAGCATCTCGCCAACATGAGACAATGGGTGCCGCAGCTACGCGAGATCAAGATGCTGCCGGGCTGCGGACATTGGACGCAGCAGGAGCGGCCGGCGGAGGTGAACGCGGCGATCGTCGAATTCCTGCGAAGCCTGCCGAACTGAAGCTTGGAGCGGGCGAAGGGAATCGAACCCTCGTATGCAGCTTGGGAAGCTGCCGTTCTACCATTGAACTACGCCCGCAAGTAACTGAGATCGCTAGCCTTATCCCGAAAGCACCAAAATCCATGGCACGCTTTTGGCACGCTCGATGTCAGACCTTAGCGCACCGGCACGTGACATTCCATATCCAACGAGTCACGTTCATGCGCTCCTGACGGCGATGCTCTGAGGCTCTGCGCGCGTATGGAAGTCCAGCACCAAGTACTTCAGTCGCGACGCAACATCGAAACTGGAAATGTAGCACCGCGTGTTCAAACGAGCATTCGCAAATGAAGGTGGTACTGGTAAATTCAACCATAATTTGCCCCGCACCTCCCCTCACCCGAGCCGCCATCGCGTCCGCCGATCGCCGCGACGGATACGAGAACACTTCGAGAACATCAAGACCGAAGTCAATTTTGCAAATTGCAACGTACCGCGCGCTCTGCAAACTGCCCGATGCCGACTTCTACGGGCGCTTTAAAGGCCAATGCGCACGAAGACAGCAGCATGTACAGCAAGGAGGAGCCGCCGCAGCATATCGGTACGCGCTCGCTCCGGGGTGACGGCGGCTTGACTTCATCTCGCGTACCTCGGAAGCCGGAGCGGTCGGGATCGAATGCAAAAACGTGCAGCATTGGATGTACCCGCACGTCGATGAGATCAAAGAAACGCTCCGCAAGTGTACCGCGCTGAATGCGGCCCCGGTATTGATCGCAAGGCGCATCCCATTCGTCACGTTCAATGTACTCGGGAAGTGCGGCCTTGTGATTCACCAGACGTACGATCAGCTCTTGCCAATTGCGGACACGGCGCTCGCGGAGAAAGTACGCGACAAGATGCTTTTGGGCTATCACGACGTACGGCTCGGAATGAGCCGGATGCCCGCCTCCTCAAGTTCACTACAAAAAACCTGCCTCAAGTGGTCGCCGAGGCACGTTCAAAATTCGAGGACAATATCGGCTTCTCGATCGCTACGCCTTTGGCGACACCGGATACGAGGAGTTAGGGGGTCGAGTGCTGCGCCGTTACTGCGGAGAGGATGAGCGCGGGCCGCCACCCTCGGAGTAAAAGGAGAGGTTCAAGTTTTCCGGGGGCAACCCATTGCCCCGGTATGGACAGCGCGCCTCCCGCATCGTGGGGGTTAAGGTCCGCACGGTCCTGCTCAAGGTCGCTGGCGCTCGTTATTGGGGAGAAAAAATTCGCCGCGCGCTCCCGCACGCGGCGATCACCGGAGAAGCGAGCGATTAGAGCTTGTGAGGAGCGAGGGTCTCCAGCAGGCGTTTGTGCACGACATCTGACGTGCGCTTGGCGGAATTCACGACTTGGTCCATGCAATGCGTGAGCAAGTGCGTTCCATACGTAATGCTGCCCACGAGGCTGTAGATGGAGCCGATCGGCTTGCCTGAGGGGAACAACAACTGGCCACTCTCGAAGTCGACCAGCCCGCCGCCATCGGGGTGGGGCGTGAGCCAGCCCTTTGTGAGCAAGTACCCAAACAGCGGGTAACGCGCCTTGGTGAGGTCGGTGCCCACGCCTGAACAGTTGATCACGCAATCGAACTGGCCGTGGACCCGCGCATCTTCCTGGAGCCAAGAAAGGTGGAACTTGCCGTCGGAGTACCGTACCTCTCTCTCGAAATTACCATGGATGGAGAGGGAGCCATCGTGAAGCGCCTCCAGAATTTTCTTCGCTGGTTTTGAAGCAGAGCCATAGCTCACGTTCACATGATCTTGACGGTACTTCCGCATGTACAATGCGCGCTCCTCCGGCGGAAGGTGGTGCCAGATGAGGGGAGTCACGGTGTCGAGGGCCTTTAACACGGAGAACCAATTGCTATTCTCACCGCAGGTGGCAAGGCCGTGCGCGATCGCCTGCTCGGCGGACAACCGAGACTTCTCAAATGCTGTCTTTAGTTCCGCGCAGTCAACGCGGGCCGCCTTGTATTCCAGATGGATAAGGCTGACGACGTCGCGGACTGTCAGGTGACCATGCTCGGTCGCCAAGCTCTTGATGCGCTCGGCGGTGAGCGCCTCAGGTTCATAACGGCTGTAGTGCGGGCGAGGATACTGCACGCGTCCGCTGCGGGAGAGTGCGTGGATATTTTTAACGCCCTGTTCTCTGAGAATGTTGATGGTATCGACAGCGGTAGGACCGAGGCCGAGGATCGCGACGATCGCCGATGCGGGAGTCGACTTGATGGCGTCGAGATCCCACGGGTTGCCCAAGTAGCCTGGCAAGCCCGTAAGCTCTTTGTACGAATCCGGCGGCAGGTGCCCAAGAGCCAGCACCACCGTGTGAGCAAAGAGTCGGTCACCCGAGTTCAGTGTGATCGAGTGGCCGTTGCCCAGCGGGTCGATTGCGGCCGCTTCGCCCTGGATGCGATCGACGCGGATGCCACGTTTTTCAGCGAGTCTGATGTGCGTGTTGAGATCTCGCGAAAAGGCTTCGCCTACCTCGGCACGGCTCATGAACTCGCCATCCAGCGAGAAAATTTTTCCCTGGACGCCGAGAAGTTCGACCAACTTGTTCGGATCAGCAGGATCGTAACCGACCGAGCCGATTCGCATGTTCGTGAGCGCGAACGGCCGCTGGTTCGAAGCCCAGGCAATGCCGCGTCCCTGTTCAGAGACCGGCCGCGCATCCAGCAGGATGAAGCCGACTGAACAGGCGATATCGTCTTCAATCGCTTTCTTCACCGCTTGACGGAGGTAAGCGGCGCCGCCAGCGCCGACACCGCAGATGATCGTCCAATGCCGTGGCTCGTGGCTGTTGAGCTGATCGGCATCGTCGAGGTACGTGGAACGTGAAGTGGAAGTAACCAGCATGTGTCGTCTCCTCTGGCACAAGGCCAGTGTTGTGATTGAGACGGCACGTAAGGGGGCCGAGGTTGTTTCCCCGGTCCCCGCCTTCTTGATTGATCACTGGAAGAGGTCCTTACGGAGGCCTTTCAATCTGCGTGAACGGATTTCGACGAGTGGAAGTCGCCGGCAGTCACCTGCGGCTACACCATTCCATGACTTCGTTGGGTGTTCAAGGCGCCCTTTGCGCAATGCTCAGGGGGCATACTGCCGAATTGGCTATTCTCGAAAAAAGAAAACCGCCGGGGTCTTCCACACCCCGGCGGCCTTTGCTTTGCACCGTTCACGCAAATGAGACGACGCAAGCTAACTAGGAAAACACCAAAACTCTGACTAAGCCTTCAACAAATATGTCAGCATAGCTGACATAAGTCAACTGGGCGAATTCGTAGATTCTGAGCGGGCGCAAGCTTGAGCGAGCGGGGAAATTCCACGCTGACGCGCTCGAGGTCGCAGAGGTTACGTGCAGAACGAAGCATCAGACAGCCCGTCTGTTTTCGGCTAGGCATCAAGCGCGCGGGGCGATCGATGTCGGAAGGGCGCCGAACGATACGGACGCTCACTGGGAACGCCTTACATGTGGTTAGCAAACTGCCGTGAGAATCGGATGTCAAGGGCCCGTCCCTATTTTGTCTCGCCCCCGCAGAACGAGAATCAATGAGAGGTTGAACACTCGGGATTCCCCGCATCCACCCAAAGCACAATATGTTTATGTGCCTACCACACGATATTGATTCGTGAAAGGCCGGGCGCGAGAGGCTGGCGGCACCCCACTATTCAACTGGTCCTCGGCCTGGGCTAGCCCGACAGTCCGTCCGACGTCGGTGGAGCGCAGGATGACAATGCAGCGCGCAGGTAAAGTCGTCGGACGTACTTTGCAAACTGACGGATGATGGCATAAAAGATTCCGGACATAGCAAGCCGAAAGGTCGCCGAAGCTTCACGGATTTTGTAATCGTGCACGAACTGTTGCACTGTTCAGTACCCAATCATGGCAAACTGCGGAAGAGCCGCATGTTGGCGCACCTGGGTGACCACGAACGGCTGGCGGAACGGCTGCGGCACGTGGCCAGCCGACGCTGAGTAGGTTGGGACGCGCTCTCTCCTCACACGCTCCGGACGCATAAAAGACGCGCGAGTTGAACACTCACCGGCCGGCGATCAAACACGGCCCAAATCGCTGTTCAAATGCTGTGCGTCTCGTTAGACAATCTTGCTTTGTCTTATCCTTTTGTTGGACCGGAGATCATGCTTCCGCCGCGACCTGCATGCGCTTGCCGTCAGCGCAGCGGCAGTCACGATAGCCGCCCTTGCGGCCAGCGCGAGAGCAGCGCAAACCGTTCTTGACGGCCGCGAGCAGGCCGGCATGCTTGACCGTTCGGGGCTTCGTTTTCTGCTTTGATATTCCTGTTACGCGCCGGAGGACCACCTTCCCGTGTTGTCGCACCGCGTGAGCATTGCGCTTCGTGGGCGGCCACTATCAATATCATTAGTCTTGTACTTCGTGTCGGAGATGCCGCGACGGCGGAAGCGTAATCGCGCTAAAGGGCGTGGATGAGGATCCATCGATCATGAGCTTCAGATAGATGTGGTAGTTGGGCAGCTGCAACAGATCAATCTCTTCAAACTTCTCATGGAATTCGCGGACTAGGTACTGTGCGTCTTCCGCGCCAACACGGAAGGAAATGATCGAACCGGCATTTCCAAAGATCGCGTGACGGACCTCCGGTATCAATTGATGCAAATATTGGTGCGCGACTGTAAAGCCAACCCGATACTTACGGAGCTCCGAGAACATGTTTGCCATCGCGAGCGTCGTAAAGTTCTGGAATTCGTCAACGTAGACGTAGAAATCTCTCCGTTCATGCTCTGGCAATTCCGCTCGGCTGAAGGCAGCCAGTCCAAGCGTTGTGACAAGCAAGCCGCCCAGAAGCGAAGAGCTATCTTCGCCGATTTGTCCCTTAGCTAGGTTCACGAGCAATACTCCGCCCTCGTCCATGATCTGCCGGATGTGGAGGTCGCGCTCAGGCGCGGTGAGTAACCGGTTGAGGAGTGGGTCCGAAAGAAAGGCCCCAACTTTGTTTTGAATAGGGGCTGTACCGTCTGCCCGGTAGCCGAATGAAAAACGATCGAACTCTTTCAATAAGAACGTGCGGACGGTCTCATTCTTTAACTTTCGCGCAATCTCCATACGGAACTTCTGGTCAGACAAAATGCGCAGGACGTCGTGCATGGTCGCGTGCGGCTGCTCCAGGAGGGCCATAAGCACGTTCCGCAAGATGTGCTCCATGCGCACGCCCCATGCGTCCGGCCACATCTTCTTGAAGACCTCGATGAAGCCGGAAGCGGCAAGAGCGATCCGATCTTCTCGAACATGGCGTAGGGGATTGTACCCGTACGGCTGCGTTGGATCACAGGCATTCAAATAGATAACGTCCGACTTGCGTGTCTCCGACACTTGAGCCGCGACACGCTCTACCAGATCGCCATGGGGGTCGATAAGCGCAAGCCCGCGTCCGTCTTCAATGTCCTGGAGCGCCATCGTCTCGATCAAGGTCGACTTGCCGGTACCTGTCTTACCGATGATGTAGATGTGCGAAAACCGATCCTCATCCTTGATCCCAAAGGTGTAGTCAACGTTGCGATGGTCGGCGCGAGCAAAGCGCGTAAGTCCTAGCGGCATACGCTCCATACTCGCGCCTCAGACATATCCTCCGAGAGGGTGTGTCAGGTATTTCGATGTCACGTTCGCTCAGTGACGAAGTGGCACGATCTCTCGCCTCCACTCGTTTCGACTTAGCCGCGACAATCACCTCAGAGTTTTGATCTTTATACGTTCCGCCCCGCGATCCGGGACCTGCATGCATGTCCGGGTCTCGGTGGCGAGGCGGAGGCATCGCGACGAGCGTCCATACGGTCGATTGGGTATTTATTCTAATCCGGCTCAGTGACGGACGCTCGGCCTCCTCCTCGCGATCGAGTCCCCGAATGGGTCGGGTGCTCGTAGCGAGGAGGACACGATGTCCAACATTGCTCTTTCCCAAAAAGCTCAGAAACTGATGAGGCTTTGCGATCTTAGCGGCTTCGATAGAGTCGACGATCTTCTGTTAGCGATGGTCCTTAAGGATACTTCGTGTCCGGCCATCTGTACGACGGAGGGATGTGACCACACAGCAGATATGGAGCCAGACCAGGATCAAGGCTTCTGCGAGGTGTGTGGCGGCAACACCCTCTTATCGGTCCTCGTGCTCGCCGACCTGATCTAGGAGGCCGACGATGCTGGTTCGAACGTACTACCACTGCGCAGAATGCGGTCGCGAGTGGACGGATATCTGGTCCGCACAGTGTGACGATGATTGTCCGCACTGCGGGGCCCGGCATGTGTCCCCGTACAAAAAGCGAACACCCGGAGGAGCGCGATCATGAATAAGATCGCACTTCTCAACGACGCGTTCCGGAACACGTTTCGCGGCGGCAAGGTCATGATGACAATCGGCGTTGCGGAACTAGCGGACTGCGTGAAGGCCGAGGCACTTCGTCAGGTAGCGGATTTCTCGGAATTTACGCCGGAGAACGACCCGCACGGCGAGCACGACTTCGGAAGCTTCGATCTGGTCGGTCGCAAGTTCTTTTGGAAGATCGACTACTACGACAAGGATATGCGCCACGGCTCCGAAGATCCCGGCAATCCCGAGCGGACACTACGCGTGCTCACGCTCATGCTCGCGACCGAGTACTGAATAAAGCAAGAAGTGACCGCCCCCCATCTAGACGCAGCGGATGGACGCTCCAGCAGGAGGAGTACCGTTGTGGGGACCTTCGGAAGGCCTGACGGACAGCGTGATGCTGTCATGCGCCCGAACAGAGCGGATGTACCTTGGATGTTCTTTTTGTCCACACCCTCGCTTCAATGCGGGGGTGCTTTTTACGGCTCCAAGTTCAATATCGCCCTTGCGGCGCACTCCCTCCGCGAGGACGGGTTTGCGCTCATCCAGCCGCATGAGGTTCGGGCAGCGCGAGTTGACTCGCGTAATGAGAGCGAATCGCGCACATTGCAACAACATGAAGGAATGATTGGTAGGACGATTTGATGACAGGAAGTGGCGAGATAAGAGAGCGATGCTTCGTCGCCAGCCCCTCCCGTTCGGGAGAGTTGCTGGCGTGCCTTTCTGACGCGATAGCCGCGGCCCACGCGAAAGACTCTCCGTTCGAGTATCAACTCTGGACGGAAAATGACATTGCTGGCCGTGAACTGGTTGCGCCTATTCTGCAGAACATCACCAGTTCGCCTTTGCTCGTGGCTGACATAACGTTTTTGAACCTGAATGTGACCTACGAGGTCGGATATGCCATCGGGCAATCAAAGCGCGCACTGCTGATTCGAAATACAGGCCTAAAGGGAGACATTGATCTTTCTAACGAAATCGGAATTTTTGACACGCTCGGTCGCCACGAATATCGGACTGCTGAAGATCTTGCGAACTACTTAGCTCTGCCTCTCGACACGCGTGCCACGAGTGTTGACTATCGGCTCGATACGGTAAAGCGGCTCTTCTTTCTAGATATTCCAGGCTCTTCAGAAGCTATTCGACAGATGGTGTCGGCCATAAAGCGTGAGTTCCGGCTTTATCGGAGCTTTTCGGATGAAGAATCGATTCGGCTGTCGGCAGCTTTCGCTATCGAAAGTGTTGCTGCGTCAAGCGGCGTGATTGTACCATTCTTGTCTGACCAGTATGTTGGTTCAGAGATTCACAATTATCGCGCGATGTTCGTGGCCGGGTTGGCGCACGGATTGGAGCGTCCCGTGCTCATTCTCAAACAGTCCAAAGTTTTCGCGCCGTTGGATATCAGGGATGAGACCTCGGACTATGAGAACCCGAATGACATTGACAGACTGATTGGCAAATTTCGCATCGAGGTAGAAAGTTCGTTCGAGAGACTAAATTCGCGGGCGCCAGTCGAGCCGGGAGTCTTGCAAAAACTCTCCATCGGAGATCCGGCCGCGGAGAACGAATTCACAACGCTCAAGTCCTATTTCATTCCGACCGATGCGTTCGGAAGAACCCTGCAGGGGCAAGTGGATTTGGTTACCGGCCGAAAGGGGTCCGGGAAGACTGCACTGTTCTTCCAAGTGCGTGACAGACTTCGCTCCAATAAAGACAACATCGTTGTCGATCTTAAGCCGGAGGGTTATCAGCTTACGCAGCTCAAAGATCTCGTTCTCCGGTTCTTAAAGGCCGGATCTCAGGCTTACTTGATCACTTCATTCTGGCACTACGTAATTCTATTAGAGATCGTGCATCGGATAGTTGAGACCGATAAAACACGTCACAAGTTTGATCACCGGATCACGTCAAAATATCAGGAGCTAGTCGCGATCTATCGAGCATCCGACCTTGATGTAGGCGGAGACTTCTCTCAGCGGCTGCTTGTACTGACCCGCAGCATTGCAGAGCGCTTCACGGATGCCCAGATCGAGTTGGATGAAACTCTCACAAGTGGACATATCACGCAGATCGTTTACACGCATGATATACGCAAGCTTGAAGGCGTCCTGTCTGAATATCTAAAGCACAAGGATGAAGTGTGGGTACTGTTTGACAATCTAGACAAAGGTTGGTCAACAGGTGGCGTGGCCTCGGAGGATATTACAATCCTTCGCTGTCTTGTTGATGCCGCCAAGAAGTTAAAGCGAGAACTGGTACAGAAAGGAGCGAACTTCCGGGCAGTGGTATTCATTCGGAATGACGTCTACGAATTGCTCATTGCTGGCACAGCCGACTATGGCAAAGATATGCAAGTCAATTTGGACTGGACAGATCGGAGGCAGCTTGTCGAGCTGCTGCGTCGCCGGTTGGAGTTCGGAGACAACAATTTCAAGGGTAAACCGATCACGGAGATCTGGGCGCGAATTTTTGAACAGTCGGGCAGCGCTCAGATAGAATCCTTCCTAGACTGTTGCCTTCTGCGTCCAAGGAATTTGATTCAACTCTTTCAGCACTGCAAAGGCTTTGCGGTAAACGTCGGCCATGAGCAAATCAGCGCAGAAGACGTGGTGAACGCGCTTGACGCCTACTCGCGAGACCTTGTTACTGAGATCAACAGAGAGATAAGTGACGTGTTTCCCAAGGCAAACAAGTTGCTCTACGAATTTGCTGGCGAGCCGTCAGAGGTCTCTCACGAAGATCTGATGGTTCTTGCAGAAATACGACAGCTCGATTCCTCGGCAGGCGACCAACTGGTTGACTTGCTCTTGTACTATGGATTCCTCGGCCTGCCGAATGCCGATGGCAACGGGGGCGGAAGGGTGACCTACATCTACGATACTCATTACGACATGGAGATCTTGAAGGCGTTGGCGAGGAAGCGAGGTCGGACACCAGTTTACCGCATCCACCCTGCATTTTGGCCTGCACTGCGCATCCAGGGAAAAGATGCAACTAAACAGCCTCAGCTAATCTGAAGATCGAGTTGCTGCGCCCGGCTCCGTTGCCGCTTTTCGACGCTTTTCTCCCGGCAGTTCTTTTGGACGGAAGCGCCAAGACTACAATTTCTCTACAGGGCAGTCCTCCAAAACGTGGGTCGATGCATGCCGCTCCATAATCGTAGATCCGCTTATGACTCTAGAATCTTTTTAACCTCCAACTTCGGAGGTTTTTCTTTTTAGTAATCTGGTGCTCGTGCAAACCGTTGCCAACCGATTTATGATCGGAGGTCTATCCGCACCTTCAGAAATCTTGCCAATCGTATGGAGGAGGCAGTCGGCGACCTGCACTGCAGAACTGCCGTCTTGCCGATTATTCCGTCGACGAGGTCGAGTCTTGCGAGACGCCTGCGACTGGTTGGCTCTTCTCTAGTTCCTGCAAAACGTTGGTGAGTACTTGCTGCTTCTGCTCGTCAAGGTCTGGCTCAGCTTTCTCAAGGCCTGCGCGCTTTTCATCCTCGCGTTTTTGCGCTTCCTTCTCCCAATACGTCCGCAGTCCGTCGAATCGTTCTTGGTGGTGCTCAGGGACTCTGTTGAACGCGGGATCAGGGTTCCCCACGATGTAAGGTGTAAAGCAGTATGTTGCGTTTTTCTTTTATGAACTCTTGGCAGAATGCGAGCACGTCGTCGGTGTTGAGTGGATCTCTCTTATTGAGTGCGTCTTTGTTCGTCTGGTCGAGAATTTCTATAACATGTCGCCGTGAACGACCTTGGCACGATATGGAGTGTCCGAAAACCGGCATTCATCCAAAGATGTCTCGCCCCGTACGATCTGCGTAATTACTGGAAAGAATTTGCTGAACCAAAGTATGTCTAAGTCCACGTGTATCGTTCGGGTAGCTCCGCTTTCGCGCTCAATCCTAGAAGTCCTTGTGTGGTTCTGCATCGCATTTACAAACATTTTTGCTTGCTCAAGCACACCTTTGCTTTCGAGCCAGAAATGACGCGCACGTCCTATAGTCAACCAACCTCTCGAAGCCTCAATAAGCCACTCGGGGACCTGATCCACTTCTTGGAAGAAATTACGCTGTATGCAGGCAAGCGAAGGAGCATTGTCTTCGGCAACGCTTGCTAAAAGACAAATCCCGCCCAAGTACGGCTCGTAGTTGACGACCTGAAGATATCTCCTGACCAATTCCGGCTCATTGCAAAGGTTTCCCTGTCCACCATCAGTCGCTGGCGTTCAGGCGATGCAGAACCTCATCTGATGATGCGTGGATACATTGGCGAGTCCCTGGCGAAATATATTCGCGAAGAAGGGGCATGATGTGCCTGAGAGAAACAAATCCCCAGTGAACAACTGTTCACTGGGGATCAATTCTTTTATCGCATGTTGCAGAGCGTGTCTTGGCGAGCACTGATAACGCAATTCGGCTTTACCCATGTTGATGAGTTCGACGCAGTGATTCTTCAGGGGGTTGAACAAGGCCGGTTCGACGCCGTCGCGCTCAAGGCAGCTGCTGAAGAACGAGAGCGGGAGTTCAAGCTATCTGATAAGGGTAGATCATTTAACCGTGCGTGAGATGCCTATCACGACTCATTAGACAATAATGTTGATGCTGTTCTTGATGGCATGGAAGTTGCGATTCCTAAATGCGCACAGGCGATCACGCCTATGAATTTGTCGAGCGCGATTGATTTTTTGAAGGAAATGGGTCGACGCGAGAATGCCGCTAAGCTCATACAGCAATACATAGATGGACGCGAGGAAGCGCCTGAATTCTGAGATCTGAGCAACCATTCATTCAGGCATGACATGAAAGACCCCGATCTCATCAAGGCATTCAAACAAACGTTCGATGCCGCTGCGGAACGGCCTGATCCTGATGCCGTCCTGGAGCGTCTCCGGTCAGAAGGGTTGGAATCCCGAGGACGCCGAATTTCTCTCTAATGTAGTCTGAGCGTCGATGGCTTCGGCGAGCAATTTATGGAGCTCTCATGTTTCGAGACATTGGCAATGCGGACGAAAAGATGAAAGCAGTAACAAAGACTGCGGAAGAAGCCCTGCGCAGGATCAGAAACGAATCTCCGATTAACGCTCGCCGCGTTAAAAGCTACGGTATTTCCGTTGGTACCGACGAGGCCGGCGAGCCACAGAGAGCGGCAACTGAATATTCAACCACTCGAACGCCACCTCCAATGCAAACGCCGCCATATGGCGGCGCTTTGCGGTATCCTTCATCACCTTTGCCGTATCGCTCTTTCTAATAATGTTGCATGGTTGCCCACGGGTTGCCCAAAAGGTGATGAAATGTGACTAACGCTGATCGCTTCTGAGTACGACGGTGTGTCGGAAAATGCTTGATCTTCCTGCTAAGAAACGCTCGCTCGCCGCAAGCAACTTTGCTCCCCGGGTAGGACTCGAACCTACGAGGGCGAACCATTTTCAAGGTGGGGCAGAAGACGATATCAATTTCATCCTTACGAAGCTATCACGGCGGGCTGTTCTTGGATGAGATTTGTAGGGCTCTGTGCTTCGCCAGGGCGGATAAGAGCGCTCTATCATCCGCCGAGCACGGGAGGGCACGGGAACATTGCGCATAGAGGGAGCGAGCCGCATCGCGACTGAGCTCCTTTTCGCTTATCGCTGATGCCCGAGGCCTATCCCTATGGTCCGCGCCTTCTGTCTTAGTGAGCCTTCCGATCGTTTCATCAGCTTCGATAGTTTGGGAACAGGGGTTCTCGCTTTTGAGTGCGCTCTCAGCAATTTAACGTCGGATGAGGTGTATTCTCTCCGACCGATCTTCTTTGCTGTTTTCTTGGCCATCTACAGTCTCCAGTGATTCAGGTGTCTTTGATAGCAGGATCGGGCTGATCAGCAAGCGAACGGATGCGAACGTTATTGACCGAGAAAGCATCAATAAATGCGAACGGGATATGTGCCGCTGTGGCATAGTCGCGCGTCTATAAAGCGTAATTGGCTTGGATACGATACCGGCATGCAACCAACCGGTCATAAGGTCTCGTCCGAAAGTCTCGAAGACCTTCGTCGCATCTACAAGGAATTATCGGGAGATGAACTCGCTACAGAAGAGGCGACAGAAATGGCGCATCGTCTCCTCGCGCTCTATCGATTAATTTCGCGGCCTTTACCTGGCGAGAAACCGCCTCCTTCGCCGGACTCTCCGGCTCAAAGCGCGCCCGAAGAAGTTTGATATTGTGTGAGATGCGCTGGCCATCTTCGGTTTGCAGCTCGCGCCATACTTCTTGTGACCATGCAGCACATTTACCATTCAAAGTTCTAACGTCCTCGTCGACTCCCAGCAAAGTTGCCGAGCTGGCACAATTACACGTCACCCATGGGAAGCACTTAAGTCACAAGCTGGCGCGAATTCTCGCTGCAGCGGCTCGAGCGTGATTGAGTTCGACAATGCGCTTGGTGTGGTAAGGTTTGCAGATGGTCAAGTTCGCGAAAAAACACCCGCTCTTTTGTATCGCCGCAACATCATGGGCGATTACCTGCGTCTATGTCTTTGCGCTCATTCTGTTCTTTCGCGTCATCTACGCTGATGGTCTTTATTGGTTTGACACTGATCCTCCGCGCGCGATTCCAGTTTGGTTCTATATTCCCCAGCATATCCTCTTTTATTCGCCGCTCCTTATAGCCGCAGTTCTACCATTTATATTGAAATGTCGTTCCTTCAAGCATAAGGAGTAGAAATAACAATCCATGGGAGGTAAACGTCATGCGCATTGTCATAGCGACTGGCATGCTTGCTCCACTTGTGGTGCTGATGCAATCTGTTGAGGTGAAGGCACAGGGCATGTGTTATGCACCTGCAACAGGCACGGTTCAGGCCTGTGGGACAGCAGCTGGCTATTTTCGACCGCAGCCGTACACTCTCAACCGCCATTTTATCCCGATGCGTACGCCACCAGGATCGTACTACGCACCGATCGGACCGACCGGAGCGAACTGGCAACAATTCAGCGTACGGAATGGTTATGGTCGCGTAGAGCCGAATCCGTATAGTCGAGGTGGACTGCTAGGAGGTCCACGTACAATCAACCATCTTTATCAGACGCGAATAAGGGGAAGATACTAATTACTCGGTTTGGCAAACTTACATCTCATTTACTTGCGGTCCAAATGGCTTCGGCCTCGCCCCGTAAGGCGCAAAGAGTGAAAGCCGTCAAAGCAGGTCTTTGGCGGCTTTTCGCATAGTCTCGAACATTTCCTTATCGATCCGGACACGCGGTCTCACCCGAAACACCTCGAAGAGTTTCGTCGAGTATATAAGGAAGTCTACGGGGAAGAGATCACGGAAGGAGAGGCCTCGGAAATGTCGCATCATCTCCTCGCGCTCTATAAGCTCCTTTCGCGGCCTTTGACCGGCGAGATCGAGAACCCTCCTCCACCATCACCTCCGGCTCAAAGCGCTGCCGAACAAGCCTGATGTTGTGTAAGATGCGCTGGCCATCTTCGGTTTGCAGCTCGCGCCATACTTCTTGTGACCACGCGGCACATTTACCTTTCAAAGTTCGATCGTCCTCGTCGACCCTCAGCAGAGTTGCTGAGTTGGCACATTTACCGTCCAAAGTTCTAACGTCGTCGTCGACTCCCAGCAGTGTGTGTAAGTTCGATGTTTTGTGAACCGACGTGAACGGTTTTTTGGCTTCTAGCCTAAGTATTTTTCGTGTGAGGATCGGGTTCGAACCGACTGTTTCAAGAATGAGCCGTTTTGACTGGTCGTCCCCCGCTAAGAACCAATCCGCGGCTCTATTGCTGAACGAAATCAATTCGGATACGGGTTCGAACGTATTGCCTCCGTGATCTTTCGAAGCAATCTGTTCCCGGAGCGCGATGCACTCTTTCTGAAGTGCGGCTCGCTGCTGGAGATACTCTTGATCGATCAGTAAATTCCGGATGCGGAGGCCAGTCAGCTCCGCGAGCTGTTCTTCAACGCTTCTGATCGAGTTCTCTAGCGACCGCCGTCGTACCTCATGCTCCTCCAGCAACTTCGTAGCGTCGTGCGTCATCTCCTTACGAATCCACGCCTCGATCGCGGGATCGATCGCCAGTGACCGAATGAACCGACCCACCTGCTCTTCAAGGGTTCGCGCTTCTACGGAAGGCTCAACGCATCGAGGACCCAGGCGTCGCTTTGTGCAGTGGTAATAGATATAGTGGCGCCCGGATGGCTTGTGTTTATGCTCTGCCGTGACAGCTAAGCCACAGGAGCCACACCGGATCATGCCTGTAAACGCAAACGCATGTCTTTGCGGTCGAGGCCGACCTGGTCGTTGCAATAGCGCACGTATGCGCCCGAGCTCGTCAATCGTGATGACCGGTTCGTGCTTGCCGGGATACGTCTGTCCACCCCAGACTATGAGGCCGGCGTAGAATGGGTTGGTCAAAATGCGGTAGATTGAGCTGAGTGCGAGCGGCGTACCACCTGTCCGCTTCTTCTTCGGCGTTCGAAAGTGCCAGTCGTCGCGTGCTATAACCGCAATCTGCCTCGCCGTGTACGAGCCCGTGAGCATCAACTCAAACATTGATCGGATCAAAGGAAAGTGTGTCGGGTCTTTGACGATCGTCTTCGTGTTGGGATCGTTGAGGTATCCAAGAGGCGCCTGGTTGGGTCGCCAGCCCTTATCAATTTTCGTTCTGTTGCCTCGCTTTACGTTGTCCGAGAGTGCGTCGGAATAATACTTGGATTGGCCGAACATGATCTGGAGCATGAACTTACCCTGCGAGTTGTTCTCGAAGGTGTACGTTGCAAATTTGAGATCCCGGATCACTCCGCAATCGAGCATGTAGATGAGGCGCCCGCCATCGATCGAATTTCGCGCAAGACGATCCGGCGCCCACGCGATAATCCCGTGAGCCGCCCCCTTCTCTATCCCAGCGAGCATCTCACCGAATTGTGGGCGACCAGGCGCTTTTGCGCTGAACGACTCTTCGTAAACTCCAACGACCTCGATGTCCGACCTGTCGCCGAATGTTCGCTTCAACGTCGTCAATTGGGATTCAATTGAAGCGACCTGCCGATCTTCAGCTTCCGATGATTTTCTGCAATAGATGAAATACCGCATAAGTGACTTAGACTCGCGATTCTATGATTGGAATCGATTTCGCGCGAATCGAATATCAACAGATCGTGCCAAGTTGTCGTGAATATGCGAGAGGGTACGATATGCCGCATCGGCACGAATTCCCCGCCTACGAAGATTCGCTACGTCGATGAGCGCCGAGAGTCGCGACTCGACTCGGATACGCATCGATTGGAGTCCATCGGCGGGGCTTAATTTCCCCCTGGCATCACCACATAGTGTGCATGGCCCACTGGCAGACATCTATCACGCGACAACCACCGAAGACTAAGGTTGAGCTACGCCAGATGCTGACCGAGGCGGTCCGGAACACGCAACCCAGCGCGCACCAGGGCGTCAAGCCTGCACCGAGGGCTAAAAAGATCGTGGCTCGAGGCCGCCGACGTCGATTAATCCTGCCGGGCCACTGCACCTATCCACCGGCCAAGTTTACCCGAGATAGGATCAATTCCATTCGCGACAGCGTCAATTCGTAAAGGTTCAGTTTATGCGAAAACTTCCCAAGCCCACGGAACAAGAGATCAGCGAGGGACCTCAAACGGTATCGTTTCAGATTGCGAATGGGAACGCACGGCAGGGCTGCATTCTGCAAACCAAATTCCCAACGAAACTTCAGGCGCAGAAGTACCTTCTCACAAATTGGCTGACCATCGAAAAGATGGCTCGCGACGCTCTGGCGGCGGGAACCCTTGAAGGTGGCAAGATCAAACTCGCGCTGATCTAAACAGCTTATTCAACATAAACCTCAGCGTTTCTGCGTTTGCGGGGAGCAGCCATGCTGAATGATCGAGAGAATATCCAAAACGCGCTCCGCGAGAAGCCGCTCAAACTCTACGAGGTCATGAAACGCGCCAACATCGTGAATGACGAAGTGGGCCAATCTCTTCTATTGAAAATGAGAGACGAAGGCTTGGTGAAATTCGATATTCACAAGGGGCGATGGCTCATCGGATGATCCGCGAATTGATAGGAGCAACTTGTGCTGCTTCTACAGCGGTCTCTACCCTTGCGCTCCTCCTTTAAAGGTGAAGCAATAACATTCACGGCAGCTGCCGACCAGCCTGAGCGACTAACGGCGGCGACCTGGAAAAGGAATTATGATGAAAGCACCCGTTTTCGCAATTGACGAGCCAGAGCCGAAGAAACCGGTACGAGCCGATCGACCTCCTACCGATGGGTTCGCGACGATCATCGACGGCCATTTCAAGTCGGAGTTTGACACTGTCGACGCCGCTGAAGCATCAGGTCGAAAACTAAAGCCGGTTTATCCGATGCTTCAGATCGAGATCTATGACGCCGCCATGAAGGTCCGTACTTTGTTGAGCTAGCGAGCCTGACTATCGCATCGCCAATGGTAGCAGTTCGCTCGGCCGGATCCACGCCGAATATTTCTGGATTCAGTCCGGATTATCACGCTATTTCTGAGAACTGGCGTCCTTTCTGGTGTTGCCCCACGTTGCCCCCTGAGAGCGGTCAGCTTCATACGACTAGGGTCGGCGGGATAGAAAGGCCGGCATCGCTGCCGGACCTTTCTTTAACTTTTTGAGCGCTAAGCGGTTGGACTTAGAAGTCCATGCCGCCCATGCTGCCGCCCGGAGGCATCGCCGGACCGGCGCCGCCCTTCTTGGGCAGCTCGGCGACCATGGCTTCGGTGGTGATCAGCAGCGCCGCGACCGAGGCTGCGTTCTGGATCGCCACGCGAACCACCTTGGTCGGATCGATGATGCCCTTGGAGATCAGGTTGCCGTACTCGCCGGTCTGCGAGTCGAAACCGTAGGCGTACTGATCCTTTTCCAGAATCTTGCCGACGATGACCGAGCCGTCCTCGCCTGCGTTGATCGCGATCTGGCGGGCCGGGTAGGACAACGCTTTGCGCACAATCTCGACGCCGGTCTTCTGGTCGTCGTTCTTGGTGCGAATACCCTTGAGGTGCTCGGCGGCACGCAGCAGCGCGACGCCGCCGCCCGGGACGATGCCTTCCTCGACCGCGGCGCGGGTCGCATGCATCGCGTCATCCACGCGATCCTTGCGCTCCTTCACCTCGACCTCGGTCGCGCCGCCGACGCGGATCACCGCGACGCCGCCGGCGAGCTTGGCCAGACGCTCCTGGAGCTTCTCACGGTCGTAGTCCGAGGTGGTCTCCTCGATCTGCGCCTTGATCTGGGATACGCGCGCCTCGATGTCGGCCTTCTTGCCGGCGCCGCTCACGATCGTGGTGTTCTCCTTGTCGATCATCACCTTCTTGGCGCGACCGAGCATGTTGAGCGTGACGTTCTCCATTTTGATACCGAGATCTTCCGAGATCGCCTGCCCACCGGTCAGCACTGCGATGTCCTGCAGCATGGCCTTGCGGCGATCACCGAAGCCCGGCGCCTTGACGGCCGCGACCTTCAGCCCACCGCGCAGACGGTTCACCACCAGCGTGGCCAAGGCCTCGCCTTCGACGTCCTCGGCGATAATCACGAGGGGCTTGCCGCTCTGCACCACGGCTTCCAACAAGGGAAGCAATTCATTCAATTGAGATAGCTTCTTCTCGTTGATGAGAACGTAGGCATCTTCCATTTCAACGCGCATCTTGTCGGCGTTGGTGACGAAGTAGGGCGAGATGTAGCCGCGGTCGAACTGCATGCCCTCGACCACTTCGAGTTCGGTCACGAGCGACTTGGCTTCCTCCGCCGTGATGACGCCTTCGTTACCGACCTTCTTCATGGCGTCGGCGAGGAACTTGCCGATCTCCGCGTCACCGTTGGCCGAGATGGTTCCGACCTGGGCGATCTCGTCGTTCGAGGTGACCTTCTTGGAGTTCTTGACGAGGTCGGCGACCACGGCCTCGACCGCGAGGTCGATACCACGTTTGAGGTCCATCGGGTTCATGCCGGCGGCAACCGACTTGGCGCCTTCACGGACGATCGCAGCCGCGAGCACGGTTGCGGTGGTGGTGCCGTCGCCGGCCGCATCGGCGGACTTGGAGGCGACTTCGCGCACCATCTGCGCGCCCATGTTCTCGAACTTGTCCTCGAGCTCGATCTCCTTGGCGACGGTGACGCCGTCCTTGGTGATGCGGGGAGCGCCGAACGACTTGTCGAGCACGACGTTGCGGCCCTTCGGGCCGAGCGTGACCTTCACCGCATTGTGGAGAATGTCGACACCGCGCAACATGCGGTCGCGGGCGTCGACGCCGAATTTGACTTCTTTTGCTGACATGATGATCTCCGTTTTCAACTAGTCACACCCTCAGGGCCCCATGAATAAGCGGCTTTTGAGGGATGAGATTCGAATTGCGGGGCCTTATCCTTCGAGAACCCGGCGACGCAGAATCCCCAGGATAAGGAAAACTGGCTGGCGCTTACGCGGCCTTCTTCTTGGCGGCGGGCAGATTGGTGAGAACGCCCATGATATCGCCTTCCTTCATGATCAGCAGTTCCTGACTATCGAGCTTGACCTCGGTGCCGGACCACTTGCCGAACAGCACGCGGTCGCCGACCTTCAGGTCGATCGGGATCAGCTTGCCGGCTTCGTCGCGGCCACCGGGGCCGACAGCGACGATTTCGCCCTGCGAGGGCTTGTCCTTGACAGTGTCCGGAATGATGATGCCGCCAGCGGTTTTGTCTTCGGCGTCGATGCGCTTGATCACGACGCGGTCGTGAAGCGGACGGAATTTCATGCGTTCCTCCTCGGCTTTGTGATTATTTCTGGATTGGCAGTCGGATTGGGCGAGTGCTAACCGCTCTTCACATAAGCCTGCGACACGGGGGCGCAAGGGCTTCGGTCGAGGATTTAGACTTTAACTTGGTACCGATGTCGTTTCCGTTGGCTCTCGTCGACATAAGGCTGGCGGCGGACCTCGTGAAGCACGGTTCGGAGGGAAAGTGCGAACCTGCTGTACGAGCGGAGGTGATGGTCGCAAAAGGTCGAACAATTAGATCTGTTGCCGCCGGAGCCCCAGCGTCAAGGACCAGCTGACCGCGTGGACGCGCGAGTGTGCTGAACAAGATCGCGGGGGAGCTTTCGATCGGCTTACTGAGGATTTGCGACGTTCTCGTTTACGCACAGCACGTCTGCTGTGCGTGTGCCTCAACGGCTTTCTTGAGCGTTTCAACGTTGGTCTCGAGTTTCGTGAATCGTCCGTTCGCGTAGTACGCCAGCACGACCAGCGTCCCCAAGGCCGCGAGAAACTAATCCCAATTGATGTTGATAGTAAGCATTGGCGCAACCTAAAGCCTTTGCAGAACGCGTTCCAGGCGGGAGAAATTGCCAGATAGGGTGAGGGTCAGGCCAAGCGAAATTGGCCTTTTGCACGACGAGTAGACCGACAGCTCGTGTCCACTGCGCAGTCCATACTTGACTTCAAACTGCACAGGCATGGACCAGGACGCAAGCCGACGTCGCCACGTGCTCACTCGCAAGTCGACCAGTAGGCAATGAGCGGTCTAGAGATCGCGAGGCGGGGACCTGCCCGGAAGCTCGCCAAAGATGCCGGGCAATTCCCGTCAGTCCAAACACGGCGCTGCGGAACCACACATCATTTCCTGTCGCAGAAACTTTCGTTTTATTTTCGTTCGAGGCCGCATCATCGCGCACAAGCGAAGGCACGCAGGAACTCGCGCTAATTAGTTTGCCCGAAATCTCAAGAAAGTTTGCCGGCGGATGGAGCAAGCTGCCGTACGGTGTTACCCATGCGCATTTCGCAATTGTCTCGTTCCACTGCATTTCTATCTATGCGAGGACGGGGAGCAGAACAGTCGGCTAGCGCTTACTAGTAGATAGGAGTTTGGTCGTTGAGAACGAAGCCGTGTGCAGGCCGTTGAATCACGTTATACGAACACAAGCCGGACTCGAGCGTCGTAAGGGTCATCTGCAGTGACGAGCGCTGCCGGGATCGGTAACCGCCTTTTGGCAGCACTGCCGTCAGGAGACTTCGCTCTGCTCGCGCCGGATCTGGAGAGGGTCGCACTCGATCAGGACGCGCTGCTGTCGCGAATGGGGGACCAGGTCGAGCATGTCGTCTTCCCTCACAGCGGCGTCATCTCTCTCATGATCGACATGGCGGGTGGGCAGACCGTTGGTAGTGCTGTAGTCGGATGCGAGGGCGCCCTAGGCACACTTTCCGTGCTGGGCTCGTCGCCCTCCGCCATCACGGCCGTCGTTCGCGCGGCAGGCACCGCCTCGCGGATTTCCGTCTCGCGGTTTCACGCCGCTTTTAGCCGGAGCCCCGCAATCCGACGTGCGGTCCAGAGCCACATCACGGCGATGCTGGTGCAGCTTCAGCTCGGCGGAGCCTGCAACGCACTGCATCCGGTGGAAGCCCGGATGGCACGCTGGTTGCTAAGTTTTCGCGACCGTATCGACACCGATGTCCTGCCGCTGACTCAGGAAGCGCTATCGGAGATACTCGGCGTGCGACGAACAACGGTGACGCTCCTAATGCGTAATCTGCGTGCGTCAGGAGCGATTCGGTCGGATCGGCGAGGCCACATCGAGATCGACCCAATTCGACTCGCAGCAGCGGCGTGTGAATGCCACGGTACGATACGTCTCGAAGTCGAGAAGATTTTTTCGACGGTTACCGCCCCATCAGGCAACCCTGGCCTTGTTAGATCACGAACGCTCGACCAGCGGTGAGTCGGGCCCTGCCGCGCGACGGCAGCGCGCAGCCCGGCGCAGACGGACGGAAACGATTCCACTGCTCCGCCGATGCTGTGTACATCGGTGTGGTGGGGCGGATAAGCCGAACTGCTTAGCGGATCCGTCGGCGAGTCGAGCGTAGCGAAACACTTGAGCGCAGTCCGCGGCATCCTAGTCTCTTGCGCCGACTACCGGTGCGCCCGGCGAGGCACCGAGTGCCGATCCCGGCGAGAAGGAAGACCCAGCGCCGGCCACATAGGTTCTGCACAGACCCACGGAACACGTGGACAAGCCCGTGCCCAGCGATCCGTAATCCCTGCCACTTGCTAACCGCCGGGAACGAGCGAGGGGGAAGGATTCGTCCCGGCAGGAGCGATCTATATGCTGATGACGAAGGAAAGACGGCCGGCGATCTGGACCCTAGGCGGCTGCGCGATTTCCGCGCTGCAGGACGCTGGCGCCATCCGCGAGTGCGAGGAGCATGGATGGAAGCGGGACCGTGCCGACCCGCACGCCCGTGACCGAGCCCTGATATCGCGAGACAAGATCCGCCGCCCGGCCTGTCTCCCGATCAAGCCGCGGCTGAGATTGGGGACGTGTTGGATCGGCGACACTTGCCCGGAATGTCTTCCGCAAGACCACTGAGTCCCGCGCAGCGTTCCGAATTAGACCCTGCTCAACAAGTTCGAGCGTGTTCTTGATCGCCGGGGCGAGTCTCCAGTGATCAACGCTGGACGGTCGCCGCAATTTCTCGAATATCATCCGATGAGCCATCGCCCTTTGTGAATATCGAACTTCACCAACCCTTCGTCTCGCATCTTCAACAGGAGGGATTGGCAAGTTTCTTCATTCACGATGTTGGCGCGTCTCATGACTTCGTAGACTTTGAGTGGTTTTTCGCGGAGCGCGTTCAGGATATTTTCGCGATCGTTCAGCATGACTAGAATCCTACCGTCAAAAAGCGCGCCAGATCACTGAGAATACGAAAGCTGATCTTCCGTAACGACTCGCTCGATCTTCTCCGATTTGCACTTGATGCGGTATCTAATACGTCCATCTGCCTCGATGGGCATATGTTGAACGATGGTGTAAATCATTGGACGCTCAGTAGCAGCACGTCCTTGTGGCCCTTGTGGCTGGTGGCGAACGTCTTCATTCAGCTTGTAGGCGTATGACATGGATCTATCTCTAAACCTACAGCTGCTCTAACGCGGGCCGTACTGTGATGCAATGCAATACATCCTGTTGCCGTTCCGCTTCTGAGCCCTTCACGGACATCCGGGTAGCGCCGACGGATGCCGCTTTCTGGAAGCATGACTCTTCTATTTCGAAACCAGATGAGAGCCGCTCCGCCGTTCACGTTGCACCGATCATTTACTGATCCGCGGTTCTCATTTGGCCATTTGCAATCTCTGCTTTTACAACAAAATATCGTTCATTCCATGGCGTTCATCAGACTGGCGATGTTGATCGTCGCGAAGTTTGAGAATGTATCCGAGACGGCGTAGGGGAAAATGATCTTGTCGTGATGTCGCAACGCGCCGCATGTGTACACGACGTTTGGGACATATCCCTCACGTTCGGGCGGGTCGGGTCGAAGCAAGGGTTCATGCAGGCGCGCAAGTACTTTCGAGGGATCGTTCTTATCCAGCAACGCTGCCCCGATCGAATATTTCCGAACCGGCCCGACACCGTGGGTTAGCAGCAGCCATCCCGCATCCAGTTCGATGGGCGATCCGCAATTGCCGATCTGCACGAACTCCCACGGGAATTCGGGTTTCAGAAGCGCGTGGCCGCCATCGTCCCATGTATAGAGGTCGTCGGAATAGATGAGATAGAGATTTTCATTGTCTTGCCGGGCGATCATGGCATACCGGCCGCCGATCCTCTGCGGGAAGAGCGCCATGCCCTTGTTGCGAGCGGCGCTGCCCTTCAGAGTGGACAGCCTGAACGACACGAAATCGGACGTCTCAATTAGCTCCGACCTGATCGCCCTACCGCTATAGGCGGTGTAGGTCGCGTAGTAGATCTGTCGTTCGCCATCGTTGAACTGCACGAAGCGTGCATCCTCAATGCCATTCGACTGAGATGCGGTAATGGGAAAGATGACCCGTTCGCTGATATCTTCGCCGCTTTGGAAAGCAACCTCGACATCGTATCCGGCGGGCCCCTGCGTCTGCACGAGAATGGTAGGGCTCGAGGCCAGGCGCGTCGTTGGATCGACGCTGACCGCGCCGTCTGCCGCGATCATTCCGGACCGAAAGGTCAGCGACGAGATGTGGCCTTCGCCGACGGCACGAAGGCTCAGGATGAAGCGTAACGCACCGGGAGGAGCGCCGGACTGATCGGGATGCGCTACGATACTCGGGTTGAACAAGGCAGACGCTTCGAACGAATACTCGTTGAGAAAATAGGCACCGACCAATTGACGTTGCGTTTGCGTGAACGAGGCGTGGACGACCAACGCATCTTCCATTTCGTCGGCGCGTGCCTCGAAGGCCCGCAGCAAATTGCGGTGCCGGCCGAGGAAATTCTCAAGAACATCTTCGAGTTGGCGGGCTGCCGCATCGGCGCCGAGTGCCAGAACCCGATCGACGATGTGGTTCGCACGGGTCTTGTCCGTCGGGTTGAGATCGCGCGGCTCGGTCGCCGGCTTGAAAGGGCGCACGATGACCCGTGTCGGATCGGGCCGCAAATAAAGCGCCTGACGGTTCAGGAATGGAGATTGCGACAAAGCATCCTCGGATTGTTTTCAAGGAGAGGGAAAATGATCGAACGCCGTCAGGCAACCAGCGGCGCGGGCTGCACGCGGCTTTCACTCAGGCGGGCGAGTTGCCTGATTTCGCAGAGGCCGAGCAGATACGACACGACTGATTCCCCGCCGCAGTTCTCATTCGCACGGTCCGGATGCAGGCCGTCGCGGCAACTGCCGGTTTCCAGATCGACCAAGGAAGTCGAAAGATCGTTGCTGCCGAGGAACCATGCGAACACACGCGCGGCTTCGGCTTTCCACTCGACATCATGCTCGGCTCGCCACGCCGCGAGACAGGCGGCGATGGTGGCCGTAGCCTCGAGCGGCTGTTGATCGAACGGCCTCGGTTTCCGGCGCGTCTCGCCAAAACCTGCGGTGCCGACGGGCCGGAATTGACCGCTCGCGGCAGTCTGCTGCTTCACCAGCCAGCGCAGCGATCTCAAGCCGGCGTCCAGATAGACGGCACTCTTGGTCGCCATGCCGGTCAGGATGAGGGCTTGCGGCAAACGGGCGTTATCGTAGGCAAGGCCTTCTTCGAACCAAACCCAGTCCTGTGTCTCGACCGCATTGAAGATCGCAATCAACCGATCCGCCAGGCGAAGCCGGAGATCGGCGGCGCCCGCGTCGCCAGGGACGGCGGCACAATAGGCGTCGAGCCCGAGCAGGACGAAAGCCCAGGCACGCGGCGAGCGAAAGGCTTCCACACTCCGAGCAGCCTCGGCGAACAGCGCCGCAGCCCATTTCCGCCGTGACAGATTCGCGTCGGTCAACGCGCACACACCGAGAGCCCATAAGGTCCGGGCATGGCTGTCTTCCGAGCCGCTTTTCTCCAGCCAGCAGCGGTTAAAGCCCATGAAATTGCGAAACCGCTTTGTGTCGGGATTCCACGCGTGCTGGACAAAGCCGGCAAACCGGGCCGTCAACACTTCCGCCAATCGTTCCTCGCCGGGAATGTTGAGCGCACACGCCAGCAGCAGCGCGCGAGCGTTATCGTCGACACAATAGCCATGGGAGCGATCCGGCACGCAATGTACGGCGTGTTGGAACAATCCGGTGTCGTCGCACATCGACAGAAAATGACCGATGCGCATTTCCGGTGGCGCGCGGCTATCGCGCAGCAGCGTGCTGGTGTCCGAGCGCACGATTGCCTTTAAACGATGCCTGCGACCGGCATTGTCGAACGTCGACACGTAACATTCGGCTGTCCGTTCCCACGTCATGGGACGGCTGCTCGAATAGGCGCGCTTACGCATGGCCTGCCGCAACACCGCGTTGGTCAGCAGCTTCGCGATTTCATGGCCAGTGGCCGCCGTATCTCCAAACGGAACCAGAATACCACGGCCGTCGGCCAGCAGCTCGCGCGCATGCCAGTATGGCGTGGAGACGACCGCCTTTCCCAAGCCAAAACTGTAAGCCAGCGTGCCCGACGTCATCTGAGCTTCGTTTAGATACGGCGTCACATAGACATCGCACATCGAAATAAAATCGAGCAGCGTCGGCTGGTCGACGAACTGGTCAAGAAACACGACGTGCTTGTCGATACCGAGCTTACGGACACGCGCCACGAGGCTGTCGCGATAGGCCTCGCCTTGGTCGCGTATCAGGTTCGGATGGGTCGCGCCGAGCACGACATAGACCGCATCCGGACGGCTTTTCAGGATCGCCGGCATGGCGTCGATCATGACTTCGATGCCCTTGTTGTGCGACAGAAGGCCGAAAGTAAGAATGACCGACCGGCCGCTGAAACCTCGCCTGGCCTTGGCCTCGTCCGGTTCAACGAACGCGAATTCCGGAATTCCGTGCGCGATGACCTCGATCTTTTCGTCGGCCACCTGATAAACGGTTCTCAGCAATTCGCGGCCCTTTTCGGCCATCACCACGATCTTGGACGATATGTCGGAAATCCGGACGATGACTTCGCGTTGCACCTTGGTCGGCTCGGCAAGCACGGTATGGAGTGTGGTCACGACTGGCATATTCAGGCGCGACAGCAGGGCCAGGATGTGACTGCCGGAGTCGCCGCCGAAAATGCCAAACTCATGCTGAAGCGAAACAACGTCGAACCGGCTGCGGTTCAAGAACTCTGCCGCACGAATATAGTCCTCCGGCCGGTCGTCGTTGATCTGAAATCCAACTGCAGAAGGATAGTCATAGGCCTGGCCGTGGTCGGTCATCGCGACGACGACCGTTTCCAGATCAGGCCGCGAGGCAGCGACAGCGTGTTGAAGATCGGTAGTGAACGTGGCTATGCCACATCGGCGAGGCAGCGAATTGCCGATGAATGCGACCCGATTTAGCGCGACCACGTTTGCAGTTCCTCCGTTTTCGGCCGGGGATGCCCGGGCATGTCTGGGTAGTGCTCAACGAGTGCAACTGAATCTGCATCTGGGCCTGGATAGGCGAGAAGCGCCGTCAGGCCGTCGGGGCCGGCCTCGATCCTAAGCTGATCCGCCTCGATAAAGACGGCCTGACCGGCGGACATTGTCGCTGCTGCGATCTGGCCTTGCCCTTTAATCAAGACAATCCACGCCTCGTTTCGGGCATCGAGAGTCCAGACCGAGCCGGCGACAAGATCGATCTTTTCAAGGAAGAAATGGGCACTGGTGACGAGGGCCGTTCGCGTCTCATTTAGTTTTCGCGAAGGCCATTGACGCGGTGCTGGCGCCGCCTTGGCCGCGGCAACGGCATTGTCGGGATGCAGCTCACGCTGCCGCCCATAGTCGAAAAGGCGGAAAGTGGCGTCGCTGTGCTGCTGGATTTCGGCAAGAACGATGCCCGCGCCGATCGCATGAATAGTGCCGGCGGGAACAAAAATAGCGTCGCCGCAGCGAACCGGACGCCACTGCACGAGGTCACCGATCGAGCCATCAGTAGTGGCGGTTCGCAGCTCCGCCGATGACAGCCAACGCTTCAATCCGATGGCAACCCGGGCACCGGGCGCGGCCGAAAGAATGTACCACGCCTCGGTCTTGCCATTGGCCAGACCGATCGATCGGGCGAACGTATCGTCGGGATGAACCTGAATGGACAGCGGCTCGGTCGTGAAGAGCAGTTTGAGCAGCAGCACGCTTTCCGGAGAAGTCGCGCCCGCGCGCCGAAACCATAATTCGCCGATTGGATCGTCACTGGCGGCGATGTCGCTCCAGGGAAGCAAGTTGCGGCTCCCCCACGGCTTGCGTCGGGCCTCTACAATGGCGCGCTCGATCGACACTCGGTCTCCCTGGCCTATGCGGCGCAAGCCGTACCACTCGCATTCAGGCGCCGCTCTCTCTTCGAGAAGGAGGGCCGCGTGGGCTTGGCCTCGGTGATGTGGTTGCGCTAATGGCGTTCGCTGCCAACGCCGTTTACGGCGGCTCGCATGGCAGCTCAGTTCCGCAAGCCAGTTCTGCGAAGGATGACGTCCAGATTGGCATCATCGTTCGACGGGCGACGAAATCGTCACCGACTGTGCACTCTTTCCTGCTGGATAGATATGACTATCTTCGGTCATTGAGGTGACCAATACCTTCACATCCATGTTCAGAAAGCTGTCAGTGCTGCCAAAGAAGCTCCCTGACACCGGCGTGCACTGGCTGATATCGCGAGCGACCGCAACGGGGATCAGATTGCGGCCTCCGACGCTGCGGTTGGTCGGGTCGAAGGTGATCCAGCCCGCTCCGGGGACAAAAACCTCGGCCCAGGCGTGAGTTGAGCCTGCTTCGGCCGAACCCAGCAGGTCCTGGTTCGGATCGTGCAGATAACCCGACACGACGCGCGTACCGAAGCCGAGCTTGCGTGCGGCTTCTGCGAACAACACCGCTAAGTCGCGGCACGAGCCCCAGCCACGATCGAGCGTCTCGTTGGGCGATTGGGTGCCCTCGACTTCACGGCTTTGATACTGGATGCGTTGCGCGACACCGGCATTCAGGTCCTTGAGCAGGGCAAGGGTATCGGTCGGACTGCTGCGGATGAAACCTCTCGCCCAGTTTTGCAACCGCTCGGTTGGATCAGGATATTGAGCGATAGTCAGTGCTCCGAGGTCGGTCCATTCGTCAGCGGAGTAGCGGAATGGGTAGGAGATCGCCGAAACGGCGATGGCGACAATGGGCCAATCAGCCGTGTTGAGCGAGATATTCACTACGCTATCGATAACGAGCGTATCGGTCATGGTCGTGAACGTGGCCACAGCGACTGCATTACCGAAGACGTCATGTGCCCATTCCGGAACCGCTACCGGCGTTATCGTCAAGTTCTGCGATGCGAGACGAAGGTCGCGACTTTCGCGTGGACGAAGCATCAAGCGGTGTGGTGCAAGGCTCACCAACCCACGGAAGCGATAGATAGTCTTATGTTGAATTCGAAGCGCAACCAACAGGTGCTCCATATTTCATGCCTGCAAGCAGCTCGAGACAGACTATGCGATCTCGGCGCACGGCGCACTTGTAACTGCGGAATTCAGGTTCATATTGCTGTTATGGCCAAATCCCCAGTTCGCCTGCTTGACGTAGCCGTGTCGCAATCCGGTCAGGGACGTTGGAAGTGGAACGTTTCAGACGGTACAACAGAGATCGCGGCGGGTTTTGAGACTACGCGGGAGGCTGCTCAAACTCAGGGTGATTCTGCCTTGTTCGCGCTGCTGTCCATCAACCGGCAATAAAACGGCTGAGTTTGGCAAACAGCAGTCTCCTGCGCACGATTGCCTCCCGCCAACGGTCGACGCGGAGGTGCGGTAGTCTTTCTACCTGCATTGATCGGCGTTCAAGAGCGCAGAGATTTCGGCCGGACCTCGACGGTGCTCCGGCCTCCGGGTCGCGCGGCGCGCGTCTTGCGCGCCGACGCTCCGAGCCGAGGCCGTTCATTGGCGACAATGTACTCTCAAGTTCCGGCGCGCCACGACGGGCGCATCGATTGCAGGAATCCGCCGACGGCGGCCGCGTTTTAGAGCTCGCTATTCCCACTGGGGAAGCGTAGGGTTGCGACATCACCGCCCTTCCCACGGCTTCGACCGGTGACTGAGGGTCACGAGCGCTCCCGCCGAAGAGGAGGAGTGCGCATGTCGCGTTTTCGTCTGGTCGACTGGATCGTGCCGCCGGTGATCGTTCCGCTCTTTCTTTTGTTCCTGGTGTTCGTGGCGGCCGTCCTGCATGGATAGGGCGAGGGGAGCTCGACTGCCGCACGATCGAGAACACCAGCGGACGTCTCGCCTGTTATGACGCCGCTTTTCCTCCGAAAATCAAGGCGCCTGTGACGGTCGAGAGCGACGCATCGCGAGCGGCATACAAGGACCCGTTCGCCGCGGAAGAGGCCCTAACCGCAGCGAAGCTGAAGAATATCTGTCGCGGCTGCTGAGATTTGCGACACCGCAGTAGTGGGAGTGCGAGACAGGGAGGGCGGCGAAGCGAGCCGGCGCGGTCGTTGGCGTCATCCCGCGTTTGTCAGCAGTCAAAGGAGCCTTTGTGGCCCGCGAAACAATCTATATCGTGCAGGCATTCAACGCCGGCAAGGGCGGACATCTGAAGCCGGACTCTCCGATAGCCTGCAAAACAGAAAGTGCCGCGCTCCGAACGGCGGAGCGGCTCGCGTTGAGCAAGCTTGCTGTCGTTGCGTTCTCGTCAAATGGCGATCCCGAAATGGGCGACTATGACGATGAGCCTACAGTCATCTTTCGCAAGGGTGAGCTACCGGCGGCCTTCAATTGAAGGCTTCGGTTCGGATCAAAGCGACAAGAAGGCGAATATTGATGAGCGCTCGACTTGAAACACTGAAGACAGCCCGTAGTCGCATGATCGAGGATAGGGACGCGCATGCGACCGTGCTGGCCGCTCCCTTCGATCGCGACAAGGCCGAGCGTGCACGCAACAAATTCGTCGAGCTACAAACACTCATCGACGCCTTGGACCGCGCGATAAGCGGAGAGATGTCCAGCCCGTCAGGAAGTTAAGCCACGCCCAGGTCTCGTCGCGGGCGTTCGACTCGTCCGCCCTAGAACTGATACCGCCGCAAACCGCCATTCACCGGAATCACCGTGCCCGTTATGTACCGCGCCACCGGTGACGCCAGACACATCGCAAGCGCGGCGAGATCTTCCGGCTCGCCCCAATGATGGGAATGGTTCGCGATCGGAAGTGAAGCGCGTCCATTGCGGTCATTGTCGGCTCATTGGCCCTCAGCCGAACTGACTACGAGGGGCCGCATAGGCCGCTCTCAGAGGAGAACCGGACCTGACAAACAGAACGACCGGACTGCCGCTTGTGACCGCAAGCGAACATTCTCGGAGCGGGCACCGATGTACGCTATCGGAAGCAAGCCGATGGGTCGCCGCCTGCGTAGCCTTCCAGACAAACGAGGCGGCGGATTCACTTGCCGGCGTGGACGTGCCCGTGTGGTTCCCAATGAAAAACCGCGCGAGGCGTCAACGATTGAGTGTCAGAGTCGGGGCCACGGTTGCGGAATTGTCGTTTTGAAAGCCAATGAGCAGCACATAACCGCCGAATAGGATGACGGCCAACAAGCCATATACAAGGTAGGAAGGCCGTCCGGACCCGAGAGCGCTCATTTCGCTGGACCCTTTCTTGGCGAAGCGACCGCTCAGCTCTTTGTGGCCGTCTTTGAGAGTTCAGCTTCTACGCCGACTGCGCACGCCCTGGCGATTGAATAGTCCATACTCGTGGAGGCAACGGTCTTCACAAATTCGCCGATGACGTTGTCCCTTGAATAGGAGCCCGCCGCCTTGAACTTGGCGACGGCGCCGTCGGCCGCTGTGAACTGAGCGACGCATATCGGGACCAGGACAGACATCCGACCGTTGGTCTCCGCCATTGTGGTCATGGTTTGGGCGGTACCGCCGGTGACCCAGCCGCCCCAGGAAAATCCGATCGTTATCGCCGCAACAGCGCCGAAAGCGATTCCCTGGAGGAAGCGAGTCCGCGCCTCACCTTGCAAAATGTCGGGCATTCTCATGATGGTCTCCTTTTTTTGCGCACAAGCGGGTTCGCAGCCGTAAACGCCGCTTGCGTCCGCGCTTGGCAAAACATCCAGCTGTGTGAGATTGCGCCTTCCGATGGCACGCTAGCTGCCGCTACGACGACGAACAGCGACTTCGGAAGTCACCGCTTCATGGACAGCTTCAAGGCGAACACCTGCCACCTTGCCATTCAACGATAGTCTGTTGGCCTGATGCTGTACAGCACCTTCTTAGTTCCAGTCCAAAGGTAGCAGTGCCGTCGTCTCTGAGCGCGGTCTCAGGCCGTGATTGCAGCTCTCAGCGGCTTGGTCCCGACGACGTTCATGACCGCCTCCAGATTATGGGCCAGGCAGAGAGCTGTCTCGGCGATCACCATTGTGGCAGGGTCTTAAGGACTGACTCTGGCGGAGAATAGCTTGTCAGTGGAACGATCGAGCCGCTTATCGGAGCCTTGCGTCCCGTTCAGATGGCCGACCAACTCGCCGGAAAGTCGATAGATATTGATCCCTTTTAGATGATAAAGTTCTTGGCCGTTAAGGCTGAAGATGGTCGCGCCATCCACCACCCCAACGCGGGTGCCATTGCTATTAAAAATATTGCCGCTCATGACTGACCTCCCAGAGGCCCCGGAACCAAGTTGCACTTGTTGTAACCAGATAGCGAGACAATTCGGACGCCACACCGGGCACTTGGGAAAATCCAGACGACCATCGCCATAGCCAACGGAGGCAATTTAGCTCGGGATGCTAATTCGACCGTGAGAAGCTGTGTGACACCGGCAATTTAAGGAGACCTGTTACATCGCAATCGACGCAGCGGAATTTGCGTCCTCCCGTTTTCACGAGCACAAATCGCATAGGCCTGCTGCACTTCGGGCAGATGGGAGGCGGGGTATTCTTGGGCATAGGATCTCCCTTTCACCAAGGCGGGAGCTCAACACTGTCAGTCACCGACAACAGCCAAAAGCGCGAAACGGTGATAAAGCACCCTGCGCCTTTTGACGGTCCAGTAACGAGTCAATTCCGAGCAATCGACACGGTATTCCAAGCACTCCGCCATTTTTTAGATCGGCGCAATCACGGTTTCGATCCGCAGGATCAGAATTGCGCGGCTGGCTGCTTCTCACACGAACGATCAACATTGATTGGCATCGACAGTAGCGCAGCGATATTCGATCTCATCTTTACCGATATCCATCATTGGCACCAAAGCGGACACGGCGGTTATGGTGATGCTGCTGATAGCGTTCGTCGAGATTGGCATCTGTATCGGCTAACTACGCTTTACGGACCTTCTTGGCGCGCTCGGGCAACGTCCCTTGTCTCAAACAATAGCAAGAGGCGATCAACGGCCTTTCACTTCCCTAGCGCCGTTCAGCATAAAAAACAGCAGGCCCATCTGTTCGTCCTCATATCCCCGGATGTTGCCGCGCGCGAGCATCAAACCTTTCTCCTGAAACAGAGCGGACTTAGGTCTTCTTTTTCGCTGTCGGCGGATTGATTTCAGCGATCCTGCGCAAGCAGTCGGCTTCGGAAGAATGCGGGCCCGAGACGAAGGTTCCACTGACTTTGGTCGAGTACCAGCCGGATTCCACACCGAGACGAAGCGATTCTTCTGTCATGACGTGACGAGGCGAGAGTTTTTGCATCATGGTGCTTTCGGTTAGGCCGTTCCATCGTGGCAGGAACGGGCAGGATGAAGTGCTCACTTGAGCCAAACACTGGTTTGTTCAGGTTTCTTCCCCGAAAGTCGGGTAAGGTCCGCAAGCACCGCGGACACCAGGTCGCGGTGATGGGTGTCGGCCGCCGGCAGGCCGGCGGAATACAGGTTGAGCACGTAACGCGCCTTGGCCACCGCCTCGAGCCACGAGGTGGCCGGTGCGGCGAGGATCTCGATTTGACAACGCCCCGCTTGTCACGCAGCAGCTTCGCATCGGCCTCGAGTTCGGCGATTACGCGACGGATATCGGTGGCTTTCTGCGCCGCCATGCCGCGATGTTTGTCGAACTCGATCGGGCTCTCAGTCACGCGGCGCACTCGCATCGATGCGTTGCGCGTCGGACAGATCGATCGAACTGATCGAGATCATCTCCATCGCGGATCGTTGCGGCGGCGCGCCGGGCACCATGATCATGGTGGCGACCCGCCGGAAGCACGGAAACGAAAGGCCTTCGATCATCTCCTCGTCGGTGATGATTTCGTAAGCTCCCGATGCGAGCTGCCGGTCGATACCCTTGATGCGGAAGGGATGCCTGAAATGAACCGTTTCCCGTCGCGTGCGCGTGGTCATGCCGGCAGCCCGGCGAATCTGCGCGCGAAGTCATGAGGTTTTGCGGACATCGTCGCAGCGTGCGCGCTTTTGCGGCAATTAGCTATCGTTTTTTCCGCTGCCGGCCGCATTTGACCGAATAACCCGGCCGAAGCCTTGTACTGGTTCGTTTCGTAGCCATTTCAATTGTAAGGAGCCTGAAAGGCATTTCGAATGAAGATTCGCGTCGGATTCGAAATGCTCTACGATTTTCCGCAACCGACGCCGATGATCATGGTGCTGGGCACACACTTCACGCGCGCGTCCGATGTGATCGTGCCGGACTTCCTCACTACCGACCCCGCCATCGAGATCGGACCCTATCGCGACATGTTCGGCAACTGGTGCAGCCGCATGGTTGCGCCCGCCGGTCGTGTGCGTCTTGCGGCCGATGGCGTCGTTCGCGACAGCGGCCTGCCCGATCCGGTGTTTGCTTCTGCAGTTCAGCATGCGGTCGAGCACCTGCCCGCGGATACCCTGGTCTATCTGCTCGGCAGCCGCTATTGCGAAACCGAGCGGCTTTCGGAAATCGCTTGGCAATTGTTCGAGAAAACACCGCCGGGCTGGGCACGGGTCCAGGCGATCTGCGATTTCGTGCACCGTCACATCGCGTTCGGATACGAGCATGCGCGCGCCAGCAAGACGGCGTGGGAGGCTTACGCGGAAGGCAAGGGCGTCTGCCGCGATTACGCCCATCTCGCCGTCGCGTTCTGCCGCTGCATGAACATTCCGGCGCGCTATTGCACGGGCTATCTCAGCGACATCGGCACGCCAAAGCCTTGGGCCGCGGGCGATTTCGCCGGCTGGTTCGAAGCCTATCTCGGCGGCCACTGGCGCACCTTCGATCCGCGCAACAACGTGCCGAGGATCGGCCGCATCCTGATCGCGCAGGGCCGCGACGCCTCCGATGTGCCGATCACCCAGACGTTCGGGCCAAACACACTGGTCAGCTTCAAGGTCTGGACCGAAGAGATCGTGTGACGAAGGAGTGATCTCACTTCCGAGATTGTGAAGGGTTTCGGATGCCGGCCGCTTGAGAGACGGCGCGGCAAGTTCGGCGGCCGGCGTCCGAAAGCCTCCAAGGGAGGAAACCGCGCTTTGGGAACGTAGAGCAGTGCGGCAGGCGCTATGGTGATTTGAGTGCCGCGGGCGAGCTGTCTGATTTGGATCGAGCCGATGCAACGAGTCGTACGACGGTGAAGCGGCTGACTAATAAGCGGCGGGTGGTATCGAACGCGGTAGATTGTCGGACGATTTGCGGCGGGTGGAGGATATCTGGGTGCGCTCTGCCGTGGCCGTTCGAGAGCCGGCGAGCGCGAGGGGCAGATCTGCGGGATTGTGACGCGGTCATGAGGTGTCGATCCTGATGACGCTGGTTGGGGCTGTCGGCCGATGCCGCGGCGTTGCACCGCGGGCGAAGACCTCGATGATGATCATGTGACCGCCGCAGCATGGACAAGTCGGCTTGCTTGGATCGGCGGCCGCGGTGGGCTGGGCTTCAGGTTTTGCAACGGCGAGCAGCTCCCGCGCGCGTGCGACGTTGGCGGCGCACGCGCTTTTGGCGAACAGGCCGTAGTGGCGGATGCGGTGCAAGCCTTTTGGCAGCACATGGATGAGGAAGCGGCGGATGAACTCGAAGGTCCCGAGCGTCATGCGCTTGTGCCGATTGTGGCCCTCGATCCGGTAATCCTTCCACTTGAAGGTGACGCCCTGCTCGTCGACGGCGATCAAGCGGCTGTTGGCGATTGCGACGCGATGGGTGTAGCGCGACAGATAGGCCAGCACCGCCTCGGGTCCGCCGAACGGGCGCTTGCTATAGACCACCCATTCGCTTCTGCGCAGCGGCGCCAGATGGGTCGCGAAGGCCTGCGTGTCGGCAAGCAGGGCATGATCGCCGAAGAAGTTGAGGCGGCCGGCGGCGTACGCCGCCATGAGCTTCTCCAGGAACAGCCGGCGGAACAGGCGGGAGAGCACGCGCACGGGGAGAAAGAATCCCGGCCGGCAGGACACCCAGCGCTCGCCGTCGGGCGAGATGCCGCCGCCCGGCACGATCATGTGCACATGGGGATGATGGGTGAGCGCCGAGCCCCAGGTATGCAGCACGGAGGTGACGCGGCGGCTACTTGCTAGTTCTTCAGCAAGTCTTTGAGCCGCACGGAAGGCATCTATTTCGTGCTCAAAGACGAGGCCGCCGGGATCATTGACGTTTTCTGTACCGCAAAGGCCGAAGAAGAATCGCGCCATCTGAGCACCAAGCTAGCCGAAGGGTTCGTCTGGTGCTTTGGGACTCAAGCAGCCGTTGAGGAGGTGGGAAACTGCCGTCACGAGCTGCACGGGCGCGAACGGTTTCTGAAGCATTATGCTGTTCGGGACGCCCTGAACCAGCCATTCGTCAGCGGCCACGCCGGACATATAGACCACGGGGAAGCTCGGATTGACCTCACGTGCTGCGCGCGCTACCTCCCAGCCGTTGAACCTTCCCAGCAGATTGATGTCAGTCACGAGGCCGCGGTATGTAACGAGCCCCCCTTTAAGGAGGGTCACGGCTTCCTCGCCGGTACTTGCGACAGAGGGAATCAGTCAGAGAGCTGGCCATGCAAGACCAAGACAACGACCGCCGCGAATTCCTGAAGACCTGCGGAAAATTCGCGGCCGTGACGCCGCCGACCATCACCCTGCTACTGTCGACCTCTCTCACCTCGAATGCGATCGCGAAGTCTGGAGCCGGGGCGGTGCACCACCACCATCACGGCAACAATGGTTGGAGCAATGGCAGCAGCGACGGCAGCCCCAACGGCAAGGATGATAGGGGTCGCTGAGCCGTCTCGACGCACGACCTCAAAAGGAGGCGAGGATGCAGTCCAGGCACCGGGACGTAGATTGGCATTTCGCCTCCTTTGTCGTTTCGCTGATCTGGCTAGCGATCGTTGCTGCCGGGCTTCTCGCGGTGCTTTTCGGACGGCACTCCTGAAGGTCTCGCTTCCAAGTTGATGCTCAGACAAACGCTAAGCGACCATTCATTGAACCTGCCCTATCAGGCCGCCAATGCGCAGAAACTACCGATAAACAAGGATTCCGGAAAAGCCCTGTCGCGATTTGTGACCACCGCTGTGTACCACCGATTCGGCTCGTCGGACCGTCAATCTCATTTCGAGCAGTTTCACGACGAACGCACTGGCGTGTCCATTGGTTGCTGCGCGGAAACAATATGTTCCGTTCAGCCGCTCATTCGGTCAGATCACAAAGCACGCCATTGAGGCTCACTTGCAGGCCGGCCGAATCACGCCTCATCTGCTGGATCGAGGCACCGGTCAGGTGAGCATCGAATGCCTCGCTCGATGCATACACTTCATCGAGCATGACAGTGTCGGGTTCCGCTTGCGGCAGGAGTATCTCAAAAACCAGAGTGTCAGGCTCTGTGGCCCTGCAACGCTGTGCGTGAGCATTCAGGTGCTTGACGTATTCCGCCCGCTTGCCGGCGGCGGTCTTGATCGTTGCGATGACTGCTAGCTTGGCCACGTGCTCATCTCCCGGTTTGGTCAAGTCTGCGATTTGGCTGCCGCCATGCGGCGAGTTGCTTCCTCGCCCAGCTTCGTCACCACGCTGGCCGGGCGCAACATGACAACGAGATCGGTCATCTTGCCGGCCTCGTTGAACCGGACCAGGTCCGCGCCGAACAATCGGTCCTCGCCAACACGGGCACTGAATTCGAGGGCGTAGCCGTCTTCGCGGCCAAAAGTGCGATGGTAGTCAAAGTCTGCGAAAATAATCCGAGAATTCCAACGAGCGCGTCCGTCGCCCTGTACGGCTCGAACCGTGCCGGATTGTGATAAGAGTCACGTCGTCGACCAGCAAGGCGGGGAGATGGTCGCAATCTCGCTCCGTTACGATGCGGTGTCACTCTTCCAGGCCGGCTTGCGCTGCGGCGCTTGTGCGAAGGTTTGAGTTCTCGTGACCCATATCAGTCTCCGTCAGGCGAAGGGGTTTTGCAGGATGAGCGGGCAAATCGTTGGACGATGGCGACCAACTTCGCCGTCAGGCCCGATAGCGTGCGGCGGGCTTGGAGTTGCCGAACCCTGCCGCCAGGACCCCCCGTGCCTTCTCAAAGACGTCCCACGCCGCCACATCTGGCACCGGCGGAATCGTCACCAGTTCCCTGCGATCGAAACCGACCAGGGCTGCATCCACGAGATCTTCGACCTCCATGACATTGGGCACCTTGCTGGCGTCACCGCCAGCGCGTTCATAGATTTCGGTGCGCGTGGCCGCTGGCAGCACGGCCTGCACATAGACGCCCTTCGGCCCGACTTCGGCAGCGAGGCCTTGCGACAGCGTCATCAGGTATGACTTGGTCGCCGGGTAGATGCCCCGGGAATATTCCGGGAGCAGAGCCAGTACCGACGCGATGTTGATAATCGCGCCGTTGCCGCGTTCAACCATGCGGCCGACGACGGCGGACGCGAGCAATGTCGGCGCGACCACGTTCAGCCGTACCAGCTCGTCCATCTTGACAGGATCGGCGCTCGCGAAATCGCCGATCAACGCCGCGCCTGCATTGTTGACGAGGATGTCGATGGGCGGGTCGGAGCGGAGGCGCCGGAGGACCGGTTCGAGTTGCGAGCCGTCGACCAGGTCGGCCGTGATGACTTCGACGGCAATGCCACGCGCATTGCGCAGTTCGGTGGCGAGGGTGTTGAGCCGGTCGGTGGCGCGAGCGACGAGCACGAGATCGTGGCCGCGTGCGGCCAGGCGGCGTGCGTAAACTGCGCCGATGCCGCTCGAAGCGCCGGTAACGAGTGCGACTGTCATGGATGTTGTCCTGATTGAGTTTCGAGCATTGGGATGCTCTGCCGGGGATCGGTGGTGAGAAATCGTCGGAGCGGCATGGTTAGCCGCGCACCTTCAGATGAAGCATCGGATGATGCTCATAGTGACCGGCGCCGTTCTTCACGATGGGGTCTTCCGAGGTGATCGCCTTGATATCCTGGTCATCGGCGATCTGATAGAGCGACACGCCATAACCGCCACTCGGGTCCATGACGGGGCCGTGCGCGACGACCTGTCCCTTTGCGAGCAGATCATCCAGGAACGCACCATGCTGCCTCATCCATGCTTTCTCATCGGCCGTCATGGTCGCGAGAAAATCGGCGCGCGGGGGGATGTACTTGCACAAATAGTACTTCATAGCAGGCTCCTCGGTGAACGAGACATTTCAGCTTGTTTGGATATCCCTCGGATGGAGGGATCAATCGGCCACGCCCATCTGTTTGCGAAAACTCTTCTCGAAGATCTTTTCGGGAACGAAGCGCCGCATCAGGCGCAGACGGCCCGCCATCTTTCCGGGCGTGTAGCGAATGCTCGGCTCTTGTTCGGTGGCAGCCTGGACCACCTTGTCCGCCACGGCTTCCACGGGATCGCCGGCCGCAATCCCGTTGCGCCAGGTCGCGTTCATGGCCGCGCGTCCCTTGTCGTAGGCGCTCAGGATCCGATCCGGCTTGTCGCCATTCTCTTCCAGCGCGGTGCGGGTGAAGACCGGCTCGACCAGCGAGACACGAATGCCGAAGGTTCGCAGTTCGTGGTCGAGCGACTCGGAATAGCCTTCGACGGCGTGCTTGGTGGCGTTGTAGAGCGATGTATAGGGTCCGGGCAGGAAGCCGGCCACCGAACTGATGTTGATGATGCGCCCCTGGCCCTGCTTGCGCATGATGGGCAGCACTTCAGTGGTGGTTCGAAGGATGCCGAAGACGTTGATGTCGAACAGGCTCCGGGCTTGAACGATCGACGATTCCTCGGCGGCGCCGATCAAGCTGCGGCCAGCGTTGTTCACGAGCACGTCGATCCGGCCTGCAAGCCCGACGACGTCCTTGATCAGCTGGTTGACTGACCCATTATCGGTGACGTCGCAGCGGAGCATATGAATGCCCTGTCGTACCTCGTTGGGGGCGGCATGACGGCTGGTGCCGAACACCCGATATCCCGCGCGGATCAGGGCAACGCCGGCTGCAAGCCCGATGCCTCCGGAAGCGCCCGTGACCAGGGCGACCTTTCCGCCCGCTGCCCGTGATTGTGCCTGTGCCATCTCAAACTCCTCGTCGGCGCGTTCAATGATTATGCTCGTAATCATAGCCTATTTATGATTATGTATGTAATCATTGTCAAGAGGGCTTTTTGGGCCGCGGCCCAGGCCCCCATGAAAGAGGCCACACCGGCGTTGTGTCGGCCGACGCCATCGGAAGGACGGGGTTCGTGAAGGTCAGCAAGGAAACGGTCGAGCAGAATCGCGAGCGGGTGATCGCGACCGCCGCAAGGCTGTTCCGGGAACGTGGGATCGACGGTATCGGGCTTGTCGACTTGATGAGGGCTGCCGGGCTCACTCCCGGAGGCTTCTATCGGCAGTTCAAGTCAAAGGACGACCTCATCGTCCAGGCGGTCCAGCGGGCCTACGAGGATATGAGCGAGGATATCGCGGGCCGAATTGCAGCGAGCGATGATCCGCTGGAAACCCTCGTGCGGTATTATGTGTCGGGCTATCACCGCGACAATCCGGGGCAAGGGTGCGGCCTGGCGACAATGGCTGCCGACGGGGCACGTCACGACGATCCGGCGCTGCGGGAGTGCTTCGGCGGCATCGTCACCAACTATATCGGGCTTCTCACCAAGCTCGTGCCAGGAAGTAGCGCAAAAACGAAGCGGAGCGCGGCGATAGCGGCGCTCGCCGAGATGATCGGATCGGTTGTGCTCTCCCGCGTGGTGCCAGATCCCGCGCTATCCGGTGAGATCATCGACACGGTCTCGAACGATCTAGTGAAACGCCATGGGAAATCTGCTCGAATGGCTTGATGAGCCTCTCGCACATTGGCGGAGATTGCAGAAACCTAGCTAGAGTGAATCGAAACGTTCGTGGCCTTCCGGCCATCTGGACATCGGGATATCCGGGGCGAGGTCGGCGGCCTCTAGTCCCGAGCCGAAGGCCCGGTCCTTTGAACCAAACACGGCAAGCTTACACCTAGCTGAGTTGAGCATGCGTGAAGTGTGCGGCCTGTTGACACGCGAAGCCCAACCGCGAAGCGCGTTCGACCGGTCCTCTGATGGGAGTGAAACGGGCGAACCGCATTTGGCCCATCGACGAAGTGTGGGCGCACCTCACTGAGGTCCGCGTCGTTTCGAGGCTTGCCCCGAGCTCAGAAATGTTGAGGCGTATACGTGGGCTATCGCTCAGCGAGACCGACGTAGATGGATGTCTCGTTTGGCTCTTAGCCAAACAAGGCTGAGGCCGTCCCGCCGACCGCACCGCGGAGCCAGTGCGCGGTCGGATCAGACGCGCGCACGACCAAAATCTGAAGCGCAGCTTGGCGCCAGCCCATAAGTGAGAACCTGCAGCCGCGTCTATTAATTGTCCGGTGATGCGGATCCTGCCAGCTGCCTTTCGAACGCTCCCTTCGAGCACGTAACGCACGCCCAACTCACGTCCCACCTGCTTGATGTCGACGGATCTGCCTTTGTAAATGAATGTCGAGTTGCGGGCGATGACGAAGAGCGATTTGAACCGAGAGAGCGCAGTGATGATGTCCTCGACCATACCATCCGTGAAGTATTCCTGGCCGGGATCGCCAACATATTCTCGAAAGGTAAGACGGCAATGGAGGGCTTGTCGGGCAGTGGTGGAGAGGCAGCAATGTCTAAGGGCTTCTCGATTGCAGCGGTGGCGCTGATTAGTACAGCGCAACTGGATCAGTACTTAACCAACGGTCGATACGTCGACGCAGCCATGGCTATGCTGCGGCAAATCAGGCACGCGTTCGGGTTTTGATAGCTCGCACGGGAAAGCCGCCTCAGGCGCGCCTTACCAAAGCGTTTGTTGTTTGAGCGGTTCGGGGGCTTTGGCTCTATCCCCAGTCGAGTCGCCGCGGGCTTTTGCGCTTGCATCATCAATCGACTTCTTCAAATCCAGTAGCGCATTCTTGACCCAGTCCATCGATGTTTCCAGGGCTGTAAATCGGCCGTTCGAATACCACGCGATTGCTACAAGCGCGCCTAGGAGCCCTAGGAAGTACTCCCAGCCGATATGAACTGTTATTCCCTCCATATGCCCATAGGCTAGGCGTCGCAGGCTTTCCGGCCAAGGCTCGTGAATGTGCCAAACGAAGCACAGCTCCGGGCCTCGCCGCGCCCGCCATGATCTGCGATCGTCGGGGCATGAACGATGCCACTGCAGGCCGCAATGATCGTGGACGCGCCGTGCCGACGGTTTCCGATGTGCTCCAAGATGGTACCCTGATTGAGCTCGTGTACCGACCAGAGGAGCGGACTACGCTCCTCGGTACGTATTCTGCAGGGCGTTGGACGCTTGGGAGGTCCGTCGACGTGGCGGGACAACGGCTGGTCCCATTCTCCCCAAATAATAATCTCATCAAGAATGAGGTGGTTCTGCTTCCTTCGGAGCCCCGGATTTACGAAAGCGAGCAGAGCCTCATCTCCGAGATCGCCGGTTTTATCCACCTCTATGCAGACCTCACTCCGATTTTCGAGCAGGTTGCCTGCCACTATGTGCTCCTGAGCTGGCTGTACGAGGCCTTCAACGAACTGCCCTACCTCCGGCTTCGTGGGGACTTCGGTACTGGGAAGACGCGATCACTCCTGACAATCGGTTCGCTCTGTTACAAGCCATTCTTTGCGAGCGGAGCCTCGACCGTCTCGCCGATCTTCCACACGCTCGACGCGTTTCGAGGGACGTTGATATTTGACGAGGCGGATTTTCGCTTTAGCGATGAACGATCAGAGATCGTCAAGATTCTCAACAATGGCAACATGCGTGGCTTTCCGGTGTTGCGCACCGTGATGAATGGCCAGCGCGAGTTCAATCCGCGGGCATTCCATGTGTTCGGCCCAAAGATCGTAGCGACACGAGGGCGGTACGAGGACAGGGCACTGGAAAGCCGCTTCATTACCGAGGAGACAGGCGGGCGGCCGCTACGCGCCGACATCCCCATCAACCTGCCTGAGACGTTCAAGGAGGAAGCGCGCGAGCTGCGTAACAAGCTGCTGCTGTATCGCTTCCATAGAAGACACGAGGTCAAGCTCGATCCTAGTCTTGTAGATCCAAAACTGGAACCGCGCATCAATCAGATCATGCTGCCACTGCTCAGCGTCGTCGGTGATGCCGCCCTTCGCGACGAGCTTAAGAAGGCCGCACAGCGTACCCAGCTCTCGTTGATTGCTGAGCGCGGTCTTCTGATGGAGGCCCAAGTGCTGGAAATTGTTACTGAACTGATGTGGATTTCCAGGCGGCCCGTTCTAGCCGTCGGAGAGATTACGATGAGTTTCATCAATCGGTACGGCGCCGAATATGAGCGGCCAATCACGAACCGGTGGATAGGAAGCGTCCTGCGCAACAAGCTGAATCTTCAGACTTACAAATCCCACGGGGTGTATGTCGTTCCGCTAAGCGAAAGGGAGAAGGTCGAGCTTCTATGCGAACGGTACGGCGTGAATGTTTTCGCCGATAACGTGATGATGGATACAGAAGGGGACGTGGGGACTTCGGGGACGTAGCAGGCGCGCGATAGAGCGGCGCCGGTTACGGGAAGATTCCCATTATCGAGCTCACGGTCACGCCATGCGAACTCCCCACGTCCCCTTGTCCCGCTCCACACTCCTTTCATCGAAGCGTGGCACTATCGACTGAGCCACAATGGGGTACGGCGTTCTATCTCGGTGACGAGTTGGCACTTTTTCGCGTCTCGAACTGAGGTGTTCTCAGGCGAATAATTGCGTGTGTGCCTGTCATAAGGCCACGACGCTATGCATCACGACCTCAAATCATACATTCGACCTCTTCGCCGCCGCTTTGGCTTCACGCAAAAGGAGATTGCCTTCCTTATCGGAGCCAAGTGCCGCACCGCGATTTCGCGCCTTGAAGGCGGGACGCGCAAACCCAGCCTTGAGGCTGCATTTATATTCGCGCTGCTGTTTGACACAACTCCCTCGGAACTATTTCCCGGGCTGGTGTTGGAGCTTCGTGAGATCACCGTTCGGCGCGCCAATGATCTTTACGAAGAGCTTCAAGGAAACCCGTCCAATACGACGCAATTCAAGTTGGACTTCCTGGAGAGATTACTGGCACTAGCTGAGACGCGAACACTTCGCTCCATATGAAGCAAGCCGGTCGACATGGGCTCACTCTCTCAATCTACTTAAACACGCGCGGCTTCGCATTTGTCGTGTTCGACGGCCGCTTGTCGCCGTTCGATTGGGGAATACGCGAGATACGCAGACCTCGCAAATGCAGCAGATGCCTCCTGCGTATCAAGCAAATTGTCGATCGCTATGCGCCCAATATTATCGTTATTCAGGACACCTCCGAGCACGGCACGCAACGAGCGCGGTGGATCACGACTCTGAACGTCTCGATCAATGTACTTGCCAGAGACCGCGCCATTCCTGTTTTTGCATATTCGCGCGATCAGGTTCGCGGTGTGTTCGAGCGCCGCGAATGTCCGAACAAGCATAGCCTGGCTGAGCTGATTGCGAAGCACATTCCCGCGTTCGAGCGATACGTTCCGCCGCCTCGCAAACCGTGGATGAGTGAGGACCGCCGGATGGGTCTCTTCGATGCAGCGGCCTTGGGACTCGTGTTCTTTCAGTCGATCGACAAACAGGCGGCATAGACGCGTGCAGAGAGCCGCGCCAATTCTCCGCACTGAGTGTCCTTTTTGGGCAACCCGTTGAACGTACATCGGTCTCGACTGCGATCCTGGGTCTACCTAGTTGGCTGGAAAACAAAACGAGAATTAAATGAAAGGCCGTTAATTGTAACAATACTCTTGCAATTCAGATAAAAACGTTCAATAGATACCGCATTAAATAGAGGCGCAGCTGAGCGCCTGACAGCTGCCCACAAAACGGCGAAGCACACCGAAGCCGCCGTTCCCTCAATTGGCAGCATCGATGCCATCGGTAGGCACCGCGGAAGCGACGCCGGATTTTATCCTCCTGCGGCAGAAAACAAGGCTTGGATATGCCGTTCCTAACAATGGCAATGACCGTGCCCATCGCGATGATTGTCATTGCGCGTAGCGATTAGAGTTCCAAACGGCCAGCCCGAAAGGCGAACATCTCAACGAATGTGTGAGCCTGGGCGTAAGCCTAGGAAACGCAATGATGTTCTGGAGGGTATGGCGGTGACCGTGTCGCCAATTGACTCCCCTGATCCTGGGCAGGATCTCTGGATCACAAAGGCGTTCGGCTTGAATGCCGATCTTGTTGCGATGCTTCACGCGGGCCGCTTGAACAGGCTCTCAGAGGCGGCGGTCCCACGTGTTATGATTTGGCTATATGACCGTCCGCATCGTTGGGGTGTTCCTTGTTCTAATATGTATTGCGGTGTTTGCGGCGAACCGAGGAATTATTTCCACGCCCGAGGAGCAACAGCTCTCGTTGCCAACCACTTCAGTGCAACGTCTCGCGAATCTGCCGAACACTGCCATTGGCCAGCGACCGAGTCTGGTCGAAGCCACAGCGACAATTGATCCGATTTCCCTAACTACGACGTCTGCAAATCCGATCATTACTGGTACAGCGTCAAATATCTCCGAAATCAGCATCATCATTTCAAAAGGAAAGACAACGCCCGCGGCTTTGTATGGTGGGCCTGGCTCGGTTCCGGCCCCAGTGTGGGGAGACTTCAGCGGCAACCCAGGCTTCTCTCTCTCGAATGGCCACTGGTCTGCGACCGTAGACTATCGTGTCCACGCTCCAGTACTTCGGCCTGGCATCTATACCGTAGCAATTTATGGTTATAGCCATCTCCTTACATATGGCCCTCTCATGGTTCACTAACCGGCAGGTGCAGCGCTCAAAACTTAACTTCACCAAGTGCAGCGGAGAGTATGATGTCGACGCAGGTAGCTGGCACACTAAGCGCTAGGAACATTGGGCTCGGGGTAACACCGCAGGAAATTATCGACATTGCTTTAGCTAATCGTGGTGATGCGTGGGTTGCGGACGGATGTGCGGCCTTCGTCTGGGGTGTCACCAATTTAGCCGGTTTGCCGTTCTTCGACTTGGAAAACAAGACCGCTAACGACGATCCGACGTCACCACAACACACCGACTACATTGTCCCGCATTCCACGGGCGTTAAATCGGGCACCGCCGACGTGCCCGGCGACGGTTGGTATCTGGCGTCTAGCTCATCTTCCGTCGCTGACCTGACCGGTACCTTGCAGCCTGGCGATGTTGTCCGCGTATACAAGGCCGGAAATACGAACGAGGATTCTGTCAACGCAAGCGGACAAGCCATCGCGCATTCATTTATCGTCGTCAGCAATTCCGGCGGGAACGTCCAAGTTGTCGACAACTGGACCGGAGTAATTTCAGAGCATTCGCTCTCGGATATTACAAACAGCTGGGCACCGGGTGGTCAGTTTGCCGCTGCCTTCGTATCGCGCATCGACAGCACGTGGGTTGCAAGTAACGTTTCTCAAAATACAATCGTGGGCGACGCTTATGGCGACTGGAGTAGTCTTGTCGCGCAGCCGCCCGCCTATACCTACACAACCATCGACCTCGGAACGAGCACAGCCGCTTTCGACATCAACAACCTTGGTCAGATCGTTGGTGATTTTACCGACCCGAAAGCTCATGCATTTATCTACAGCATCAACGCCGCCCCTCTTATCATCAAAGACGATCCGTTTGGCAGAAACGGCACTGACGGCTATGGAATTGACGACTCGGGTCATATTGTCGGGGATTACGCCGATGGCTTTCTTAACCACGCATTCATGTATGCAGGCGGCACAACATACTCGACACTGAGCGGCCGATTTGCATGGGACATCAACGATGTTGGGCAGATCGTCGGCGATTATGCTCAGTACAGTAGTCCGACAGGAACCGCCTTCATCAGAAACGTCGATGGCAGCTATACCGATATCCGTTATTCGCAATCTATTCTGACATCAGCTCAGGGCATCAATGATAATGGAGAGGTCGTCGGGTATTTTCAGGATGGGATCGGATACCATGGATTCACTTACCTCAATGGCAATTACGATCTGATTCCGGACGCAGCGTCACAGCTGGCGGACGCTGCCCCAAACCAAACCTTTGCGACGGGCGTGAACGATGCCGGTTGGATTGCGGGCTATTACTACGACGTTAGCGGTGCTGCGCACAGTTTTCTCGACATCAATGGCACATACGAAGTAATTGGCGATGAGTTGCACGCGATAGGAGTCTTCGCGCAAGGCATCAATGATGCCGGACAGATTGTCGGCTACTACTCCAACAGCAGCGGCACCCATGCCTTTTTAGCCACGGTTTCCGATAACCGCTCGCCGGTCGCATCGGCTATCGCAGCGGACGCGAATGAGGATACCAACAATCCAATAGTGAAATTGGTGGCGTCGTTCATAGATGCCGACCTAAGCGACACTTTCACATTCGCGACTGGCATGACTGGGACCCTTGGCCTCGTCACCAACAACCATGACGGGACGTTCACCTATGATCCGAATAGGAAATTCGAGTCTCTGTCAGTTGGCGATACGGCGACCGACACGTTCAAATACACCGTTGATGATGGACGCGGCGGGACTTCGACGGCAACGGCGACGGTTACTATTCACGGTGAAAATGATCCTCCTTCGGCTTTACTCGATGCGATGGTGGTGCAGAAAGGCGCTGTCGTAACAGCGAATGCTGCGCACGGGGTGCTCATCAATGATAGCGACCCCGACAAACACGATACGTTGCACGTCAGCAAAGTAAATGGGCTAAGCACCAATGTGGGTCACGCGATCATTGGGGCCTACGGCATGCTCACACTGAATGCTGATGGGAGCTACAGTTACTCGGCCAACAAAAACATTCCGGGGCTCACGAACAAAGCCGGCGTCCAGGACGAGTTCGCCTACAGCATAGATGATGGACACGGCGGTACCGCCTCATCAACATTGACTGTTACTGTCCAGACTCAGCAGGCGTTAAATAAAAGTCCGGTCTTGTCTATTCATCCGCTGGACGCGAATAAGGACGAGGGCAACAGCGGCACGACGCCGTTCACGTTTGTTGTTACTCGTGATGACAACACAGCTGCCACGACTTCAGTCGATTGGAAAGTTGGACCGGCCAATGGTGTGACGGCAGATGGCCAGGACTTTACTGGAGGCCTTTTCCCCGCCGGGACAGTGACCTTCGGTGTGGGCGAGTTGAGTAAGGTAATCACAGTCAACGTTCATGGCGATACGCTCTATGAGAGCAATGGGAAGACCGAAAATTTCGTTGTTACTTTATCGAATCCAAGCACCGGTGCCACGATAAGCTCCACTCACAATAGTGCTGTTGGGCACATTCACAACGACGACGCCCGCCTTCAGACCGCCGCGAACATCTTTAAAGCTTTAGGGACGGATGGCGAGATGGTGGCGCTGGCTCAACTTGCGCAAGCGGCTTATCACCTAATTCCAAATACGAGTATCGAAAAGACGGGAGTTGGTATAAATCTTCCCAACGGACTTGCTGACGCCGCTTACGCGCTTCTACCAGCCGGTATGCAGGTTCTGACGTCTTCTGAACTGCCATCATTAGCCCTGCGAATTGTTGGGGATGCCAATTTTCCTGCTTTCGGACTGGTAGACGGAATATATCTTGACGGCAATGCGGCTGCGTTGATCGCTCGTTCATCCGACTCGCTTTTCATCTCATTTCGCGGCACAAACGACGTTGATCTGAGTTCTTTCGGCTTTTCTCCAGATACGAAAGATTGGACACTGACCGGGATGTCCAGTTATTATGATCTATTGAAGCCGTTGATAACTGCTGTTGACGGGTATTTGGCAACTCACCAAGACATTACACACGTCTATGTAACCGGCCACAGCCTTGGCGCGAGCATGGCGCAAAACTTTATGACCGATCACGCGGGAAGTAAGTTTCAAGCGGTCACCTTCGCAAACCCCGGATTCCCATCGGCTGGTCCATTAGATGACCCTCGAATAACAGACATAGCCATCTCTACTGATCCAGTTCCCTTTAAATACGCCGTCAATGGCGACATCTACCAAATTGTCGATTACGACGGAAATTCGGGCGGGGGACTGTTTGGTCCTCACGATATGGCCCTGTATAGGGACGCGGTGCAGTTTCTGGCATCAAAGAGTGACAGTATTCCGCAGTCAGGCCTAGCTGCTAACGGCCACCAAGACCTGGTCAAGATTTTTGTTGATATTGCACACCCCGGACCTTCAAGCATTCTCCAAACTGATCCGTGGACTGTCGGCTTGCCCAGCGGAGTGGTGCCGTCGCCGTTTGTCGCAGTCCCAACCTTTGATCCAAGGACGGACAGAAGTGTTGCTCCAAAGGAGATCTTGGGTGTCACCGGCGGAGGTACACTCACCGGAGGAGCAGGCAACGATGCGTTTACGTTCGCGCCAGGCTTCGGCCAGGTTATGATAACGAATTTTCATCCAGGGGAGGACATAATCCAAATTGAGAGTTCGCTATTTAAGAATGCCAGAGCTGTCGCCCAACATATCGCACCCGATCCACAGGATCCGCTCCATAGTGCGCTGATCACGTTCAATACAAATGATGCGATCGAACTCCATGGCAATACCGCAGCGCAGCTAATTGCTCAGGTCCAACACCACGGAGCTGACTACCTGTTCCAGGTTGTGTGATGATAACCCAGCAAAGTATCCCCAACGTGATCCACGAATTGGAGCGCTATCGCAGTGGTAAGATGTGGCAATGGTTCGTCTGCTCGCGGAACTGAACAGTAGATTTCCACTTCTGTTTGCTTCGATTGTTGTCTTAAGCATCAGCTTTGTCAGCATGGAGCTGGCGAGTTTTGTGGGTCTGCCTCGCCTTGTTTTCTTCTTTCTACTCTTCTATGAACCACCGTACCGTTTGTTGGCGAGCTATCTAATCGCGTACATTCTCTTCGACAGAGCTATTGCCTCACTTCAAGTTAAATTGTCGGTGCAACTCACCGGATACGTGATCATCGTCTCACTTGCATGCATGTTTCTATTTGTTGGGTATATCTACCACATCCTAGTGGCCCCTAACCTTCTTAGTCCTATTTCACTGGATGCCGCGCTTCCTGCCATGCTGTTTTACGCCGTTCTTCCCGGACTATTTCTCATTTCTTTACTACGTCGAAAGAGCGAGCGCGACCGAGTTGAGTTTAGACGATCCTAGCTTGCGTCCGAATAAGCACAACAAATTGAGGCCCGCGTTCCCGCGGGCCTTTTCCTTTGATGCTCCACGCTTCTCAGTGCGGATCTTCTATTCCTGTGCGGCGATTTCAGCCTTCGTACGACGCCGTCGCTGGGTAGAGAACGCGTCCAACTCTTAGGTTACTTATCACCTGTGGGAGCAAGCAGGAATGCCTAAGGAGCGGGATCAAGTGCTCTGTCTGGAAGCGGAACGACAGCTGAAGGAGGAACTGACTCGCCACGAACTCAAGCTGCCGAATACGCTGTAGAAAGCCGGAAGAGAAGTCCGGCGGGCATTTCACGGCGTCGAGATCAATCCACTAGCTGTTGCAACGATCCAGCGGTCGTCCCAGCGCACGATGGAGTCGATCCGCCCAATACCGGGTACGGTGTCGCCGCGCGTTGCCATCCGAACGCCATCGGGCCCTTCGAGTACCGCCGTTGCGCCTCGAACATCAAGCACCGTCCAACCCTTAATAGTTGTCGGTCTTGTCTCCGGCGCAGGCATGAGAGGTTCGCTGGGGGCTATCGAGCCAGTCAACGTCATATCCGCTTGGACAACCACAGACGCGGTGCCTGAAGAGTTCGGAGATAGGTAACCGCCGTCCGAGTCCGTGATCGCGGGCTTGGCGGAGGCGCCCGCTCCGACTGTTGAGACCTGACTTACGCTTGGCGGTTTTCGCAGAGCAAGAGGCGATGCTGCCGTCTTTCGCAGGCCTTCATCCCTGCCGCCCGATTTTGCTTCGGCAATTCGACGCGAAGGCGTTTCTGTCTGAGTAGTTGAATTGAGCGATGCGAGAGTTATAGGACCGTACCAACCAAAGCTGCCAGCCCATCCCAACACCATGCCAGCAATCAGTGCGCCTGCGACCAGCCAATTGGTGCGCTTTCGATCGCCGTCTGGCTTCAATAATGCCAGAACCTCTTCCCGGCTGGGACTCGAGAAATCCCGCGCGTTCAGCGTCACACGCGCCATTGGGTCTTCGCCGGCTTCAGCAACCCTCGCCTCGATCTCTTCCAAGGTATTCGCCTGGCGCAATCGCATGACCGGATCCCTTGTGGCTCCCCAATGATCATGCTGCGAACTAAATCAATCATTAACGGCGAATGAGCCGCAATACGAATAATGGTTAGCGTCGGTGCGCAGAGGGCGACGACCGCTGAAGTGAGGTCATGAATCGCATGGGGGCGACAAGTTCAGATTTCTTAGGAGGGGATCCAGCCCGTCCGAACGGCACCGCTTAGCCTCAACCTGCTTTACAGGCTGATCAGCCGCGCCCATTCTTGGTCCTTTTGCGGTGTCGGCTCTTTTGTTTGCGGCCCTGGCGTTCAGGTCATGCGGATCGTGCCAATGACGAGGAATAAAGTCGGGACGCGGTGGAAGAGCGACTTGCTTTGGTGCGGATGGCGGCAAATCAGCTTGCTCTTCTTCGCCAGGCTGGACGTACGCAACATCTACGCTCTCAACGGCAGTCGGCATGTCCAATTTGATTGCGAATGGCAGGCGATCAGCCTTGTTACCAGCAACTACTGGCATGACAACTTCTGGCGCGGGCGGCGGCGCGGATTTTTTCGCGGCGGCAGCAATAGCACCCACTCCAGCTAGGCAAGCCACTCCAAGCAAGACGATTCTAATCACGTGGCGGCTCCCTGTGCAGAGCGGGCCAACGGTCATGATCAAGTTGGCCCCAAAATGAGGCTGCTCGCTTGGTGTGGTTAACGCGGTGTGCGGAAAGATGGGCTCGCGGGTAGAAGCCGTTGCTGCGTAAGGCTCAAGCGAGAGAATGCAACCGGCCGAATTCCTCGATCTTTTCGTCCGAGCGTTGCCAAGCCAAGGTCAGCGGAGCTGTCACTGTTGGTGGGATCATCAATCTGCGAAGGCCTCCGGTCTTCAGAATGCCGGCAGCGGCACGTTAACTTCAGTTGACTTGCTTCACCGCTGGGACACGATGACCGCTCACGAAAAGGAGGAGATCATGCTTAGTCGCTTGCTCGCTTCGGCTTTCGTCCTGGCAGGTGCGAACACGGCCATTGCCGATGATATGAAGATGCCGACCAACTCTGGTGACCTTAAATGGGAGGCAGCACCTCCCACCTTGCCGAAGGGAGCCGATATCACGGTACTCTCAGGCGACCCCTCCAAAGAAGGGCTGTTCGTTCTCCGCCTAAGAATGCCAAGCGGTTATAAAATTCCCGCGCATAATCATCCAACAGATGAAGGCGCTACCGTCATATCAGGCAACTTTCACATCGGAATGGGCGACAAACTCGATGAGACGAAGGCGATTGAGCTAACAGCGGGCGGATATGCCGAAGCGCCCGCCAAAATGAATCACTATGGTTGGACAAGCAGTCCTTCCGTTGTTCAAATTCATGGCCAAGGGCCATTCGGGATAACTTACGTCAATCCCGCCGACGATCCGAGTAAGAAGTAGCGAAGCAAACGAATCGTCTCTGTTGGTCGCAAGGCAAGAGAAAAGCCCGGACGGTGGTCCGGGCCAATTTGTTAGTCGTTATCGTGATGAATGACGGTTTTCTCTCGGCTGCCGTCCTCATTCTCTTTTTTAATGACGGTCGTTCTATCAGTTTCCCGGGGCTCCTGTTCTTTGATGACCGTCGTCTGGTCCCGATCAACGGGCCGGCGCTCGCGAGACTCTCCGACCGTGACGCCTCCGCCCACCGGACCGGCCTGAACACCAACACCAACTTCGTCCGCAATGGCGGGTGTCGCGATCGCACTCACGATCGCCGCAGCAAACAGGTACTTGCGCATCCTATTCTCCTGTTAAGTTGTGGAGTTGGAGAATGTCTGCGTGCGACCATTCGTTCCCAGAACAATGGGCGTGAAGCTGCTCATTGTTCACGCTACTTCCCGCTTCGGGTAGTGAGGTCTTGGATCGCACGGAAGGATTAGGGTTCGTCAAATTCCGCGAGGCCTCTTCCAAGGATCAGTTGCGCCGTCTCTCGGACTGGCTGAGTGGCATCGGACCTGAAGTTCTGGGTGGGGCAGATCGTGACGATGGTCGCCGACGCCGGCTTTCGCAACGCACGGATGTGCCTAACGGAAGCAGGCTTACCTCCTGAAATCAATTTCACGGAAACGAAGGCCCGCTCATACGGGGCACTACGCTCGCTGTCTCCCGGAGAGCTGGATCGTCATATAGATCGATGCCTGCGGATTGCCCCTTGCTTGGCAGACGTATCGAAGCCGGCGCGCTGCTCCCAATGGCGGGCATGGAGAAGAAGACCAACACCGCCCCAGCGACGGCGATCAACATCGACCAGCTGCGCCTCATGTGCACCTCCGTCGGAGCTCGCAACACCGATACCGCACTGGGGGTCAGCTTGCGATGCTCGTTTACGCTAGGCCTTCGTCGGATCTGGTTCCTCGCAGAACCGTCGGCAGCCGAGTGCAGACCGGACGTGGTGGCGACACGGCCTAATCGACGCGAATGACCCCAAGGCGGACATGGCCGGGACTAATGCTGAGGTGCTTTAGACGCCGCAGCAGAGGGGCAGAAGCTTCGGGGTTGATCTCAGCTATTTAGGAGGCAACAATGGGGAGGCCCAAGGTTCGCCGATGACTGGATTCAAGCTGCCCGAGACGCGGTATGCCCTGAGCGGCGACGTCAGCATCGCCTATCAAATGACGGGCGATGGGCCGATAGACCTGATTTTGGTTCCCGGCTTCATCTCACACATCGAATTTCAGCACGAGTTGCCAGGATACACCGCTTTTCTGCGGCGGCTCGCGAGCTTCGCTCGGGTCGTGACCTTCGACAAGCGCGGACAGGGCATGTCGGACCGGATGTCGGGGGCGCCGTCGCTAGAGGTGCGCATGGACGATGTCCGCGCCGTCATGGACACGATCGGCTCTAAGCGCGCGGCACTGGTCGGGTTCTCCGAAGGTGGTTGTATGAGTATCCTGTTCGCCGCGACATACCCTGAGCGCGTGTCGCACCTCATTCTGACCGGATGTTTCAGCCGATCCGCCGACCGCCTCTCGGATGAGGCGTGGGAGGCACGTTTCGAGCAGATCCTGAGGCTGTGGGGTACCGGCGAACTGACCAAAACCATCGCTCCCAGCGAGGCGGTCGATCCAGCTGTGATCGCGCAATATGCCAAGTGGGAACGGTTGGCGAGTAGTCCCGGCGGGCTGCGAACACTCCTACGGCTCAACCGCCAGATCGACGTCAGCGCGATCCTGCCGACGCTGCAGGTGCCGACCCTTGTGTTGCACAGCAAGGCCGATCTCCAAGTGCCGGTCGAACTCGGCCGAAAGCTCGCCGCCGCGATCTCGGGCGTCAAATACATCGAATATCCCATTGGCGACCACGCGGTCTGGACCGCCAACAATGAGACGGTGCCCGGAGATATCGAGGAGTTCGTCACTGGCCGCCGCGATCACGGCGCGGTTGAGTTTGAGCGCGTGCTAACGACTGTGCTATTCACCGATATTGTTGGCTCCACACGCAGCGCGACTGCGATGGGCGACGAGCGCTGGCTTCAGCTGCTCGGCAATCACAATCAGATTGCAAGAGAGATCGTCGGTAAACACCGCGGCAATCTGGTGAAGAGCACTGGCGATGGGGTTCTCGCGACCTTCGACGGTCCTGGACGAGCGGTGCGCTGCGCGCTGGCCTTTGGCTCGGCGGCGAAACAGATCGGGCTATCCGTCCGCGCCGGCCTGCACACGGGGGAAATTGAGATCAGAGGGAGCGACATTGGTGGTGTCGCCGTGCACGCGGCCGCGCGCGTGATGTCGCATTGCGGCTCCGACGAAGTTCTGGTGTCGCGCGTCGTCACCGACCTCGTCGCGGGAGCCGGACTTAAGTTCGCCGAGCGCGGTTCTTACGAACTAAAAGGCCTGCCCGGAAAGTGGGATCTGTTCGCGGCCAGCGGATAGTCATCGAACCGAAAGCCCCTTTGCTCCTTAGCAGGCAAAGTTGCTGGGTGCCGCAGGCGTCAGCTCCTGGCCCGACGGCGAAATTCGGTTCGTAGTTCACACGGCGCCAGTGAAACGGCGCTGTTGACCCTAGGCGCACTTTGACGCTGCCCTGCGCTCCCTTGCCCGGCACTGTGGACGGCTGGGAGGTGGCACGTTGCGCCAGGGCCATCGACCCTAATTTCCCCATTGTCCACATGTCGGGAGCCAGCACCGACAAATGGCCAGTTCACGGCGTTCCAAATAGCCTTTTGCTTGCTAAACCGTTTGCACCGGCCCAGTTGGTGACAGCCATCTCTAATCTTCTTAATGCAACTCCCGTCCCTCCGACGGAGTAAGGGCGTCCTTAAGGGAGCGCCGCCCGCGGGCTAGACTCCCAATTTTGATGCGTTCTAAAGTGCCCGTCGGGACGGCGGCACAGACCAGAGCGCAAGGTGCAAGAATACAGAGCATATGTCGTCGACGAAGACGGTCACATTGCCAGCCGGATCGACCTCGTTTGTGAAAATGAGGACAGCGCGCGAACGCGCCAACAGCTCGTGGGTGGTCACGCCGTAGAGCTGCAAGGCGACCGGAAGATAGATCGCTTGGACCCGCTGTCGCATTGAGGGTCCAACAGGTGCCAGATTCTCGAGAGTGACGGGCCGCGTCGCGACCTCGCCCCTGCCGTGATCTGCGACGGTCACGATCTCCAAGGTATTGGCATGGCGCAATTGCATGCTCGGGTCCGTTGTGGTCCCCGATGATCATGCCGGGAACTAAACCAACCCTTAACAGCCGATGCGCTCGGCACGAATAAGAGAGCCGTGGATTGCGAAGGGCCGCCCAAGCGATAGGAGCGCCCCTGCTAGGCGGCCGCCCTCGGTCACTTCGCCATGGCTACGCCAAGGTAGAGGGGAGGGCTGAATCCATCCCAGATGGCTGAGAACTTGATCGTGCTTTCGAAGTCAGGTGAGTTTTAATCTTAGAAGCTTGAAACTAGGCGGTTTCTGCTGGGGTTTGTTTTGAGACAGCAAAGAAGAAACGCTGTTTACTGAGGAGGGAAACATGAACGAGCTGAACCGGTCATTGGGCAGGAACGCTCTTCTAGGCGCTAGCGTTGCTGCCGGTCTTCTTGCGCTCTCCAGTGCGGGCGCCTCCGCCGCTATTGCGTGTAGGGGAGACGTTTGTTGGCGTGTTCATACGCCCTATGTCTACCCGCCGTCTCCGACAATAGTCATCCATCCTGACTATTGGAGGCCCCCGACTCCGACAATCGTCATTCGCGAGCACTGGCGCCCGGTCGAGCGCTTCACGCGGGGGTACATCGTGCGGGAGTATGGCGGCTTCGACGATCCCGAATGGTAGCCAAGTGGCCATAAGGGCGATTGGAAGCCGTGCCTGTAGGCTTCGGGAGGCGCTCCAAATGAGCGTGACCCTACTCGCAATGCCTGGACGGCGACCTGGGCGCCTGCTTCTGATGGTCCTGCGAGTTGTTTTAAGCTCGAGCCGCATTCTGCGGCGTGCTGTTGCGCCAAGAGAGTCGACCGGGCCTGGCCAGCCTCGGGGCTGATTCCTGGGCCAGTCTACTCGCATCCATTGCGGGCTGATGCTCTCTCTAACATCGGCGGCACGCCTTTGTTCGATGTAGCTGCCCGCTCGGATCGGCGACCGCTCCAATCGCGCACGTGGTGCTCGCCGCCGGTGGATGATACCGCCTCCGGATCTCGCAACCGCAGTTGACTTCAATAATCTCGAAGCAGCGCAGTCACCGCTCCGGCTACGACAGTAAACCTGCCACATATTATTCAGCCTCGACGACGCTAAGGACGTCAGTCCAAGAGCCGCATAACATCGGGATGACGCTTGGCGGGGAGCACCCGCGTGTGCGAGGCGCTAACCCAAGATCAGAGATAGATCTGAACCAACGCCCGGGTTTGACCAACAAATATTTTGAACCTGTAATAAGCTCCGCGTTTTAAGCGCTCGGCCGAAGCTCGAGCGAATTGATACGCCCCGGTGCGGAGCTTAGTTGGAGGGCTGCTCAGCTACCAGGCCGTCTGAGTGGAGTTGCTCATGAGTACCGAGCGGAATCCCGACCCTGTGATCCTGTTGTTCGCGATTGCCGTGATAGTCGCCGCCTTCGCGGCATTCGTCACCACGTTTGAGCGGGTTGGGAGCACCACAGCTAGTGGCGAGGCTCCCTCGGGTACGACGGGGTTGGGCAAGCCTCGGCCGCCGCTTGAGCGAACACCCGGCCAATCAGTAGGGAAGTAAGCGCCACACGCGTGCCGGCGCGGGTGCCCATCCTTGTCCTGCAGCATCCCCGTCTTGTCTAAATCGACTGAACCTTCAAACGAAGCTAACCGAAACGCGAAGCGAAAGGGATGCGCAACGACTACCCTCTCTGGCCTTCCACGTTCACGCTGCCGTCTTGGGGCTTGTATGGTCCTACCTCCGATTGCATACTCTTCCCGTTGTCGCCTGCATATTGTTTCAATAGTCATTGTTCGAGGCTGTAATGAGTAATCGAGGTCAGGTTTACAACTATTCGGCTGTTCTGCATGAACGGGTCGAGGGGCTTATCGCACTATTTGGCGAACTGCAGACGCTCCGGCGACGCCTGCGAGCCGCTAACGCGAGAAGGATTGGGCGGCACCGAAGGTCGCGCGGAGAAGGAGAGTCCTTCGGCGGCGATAGCTACCGTTCAATGCAACGATCGCGTCCCCGACATTGACACGAAGCCGCATCGGGTCGCTTCACGAGCACCTGCATCTGCAGCTATTGCCCGCAAGACCGAAGCATCGGAGCAACAGTTTCCCGGCACCTTGACCAGTGCGCCATTCTTAATTTGCGTCGTGTGCGCGACTCAGACCTGCTCTCTGTACCAAGCAGACAGAACGAGGGGGCGGGGAATGATTGTACGCGCGGGGGCTATTGTTGCCTTGCTGCTGATGCCCCTGGGGTCCGAAGCCTTCGCCTCGCGTCATCACAGGCCCACAACGCGCATATCTTGCAGCGAGGTCAGATACTACGTCGCGAAATATTCGGCGAAGGTGGCCGAGATGTACGCTCGTAATCACGGCGCTACCGACGCACAGATCGAACGGGCGCGACGCTGCTTGGCCTCCAACGAGACTGCCGAATCCGGCCGACCACGTGTTTACGCTGATTGAATTGAAGCAGGGCATCGCTGAGCGCGACGGGTGACCCGCCGTGGCCACTGAGAGCGGCCTCGGCATAACCGAGGCCACTCGCACCAGATTTCATCAGAACAACTTGTCGCTCACTTCCGCGCGAAATGATGCGGTCTTGAACGTGGCCTAGCCGTCGAGAACAAGGAGAGATGGGCTCGGAAGGCTTTTCCGACAGCCAAGTTTCCCGATACTCTTTCCAAGGACATTTTGCGGGCCCGCGTGACCTGATCTGGCGTGTTTATGGAGCGAGGTCAGGCGGGGCGGCCGCCGAGAAATAGGAGTTTCTATCGCATCTCGGAGGGCGGGTACCCACCTAATGCAACGCCTGGCAATTAATAATTAATCGCAAATAAACAAAATTAAATTAGAGAATATTTAATTTCCGGTTTATGGTTAGGTCAATTGTGCCGGACGAACGCACAAGGATCTCGGAAGAGGCGGCTCCAGCATCTCCTGCCCTGCCCCAATGCAGGAGCCGTTTCTTCGAGTGCTGAGGTTAGGAGTATCAAGGTGAGCATGTCCTCTACTCGCTGGACAAGACGCGAGGACGAGGTCTTTCGGAAGTTGGTGAATTCTCGAACATCACCGAGCTTGATCGCCCGGATTTTGAACAGAACCGAAGATGAGTTGAAAAAGCGAGGCTATCTCCTCGGATTGCCGTTGAAGTGGTTCAAAACAAGTTGCGGCCATTAGCTTAGCGCTTTCTTGATCTAGATGGGCGTAAGCGCCCAAGCTCAGATTTTGAATGGCCGTGCATAAGCAGGTCGCAATTGCGCTTTGGTCCTTGGCCGCTGCATGCGTCCTGGCCTTGGATTGGCGGCAGTCGTCTTAGGCGGCGATTTCCGTAGCTTCCACCAGGGCGCGACTACCGGAACAACCCGAGTTTCACGTTAGCTCAGCACGGGACCAGCAATCGCATGCAGCGAAATCGAGATCACGGTTGGCAGGTTGCCTTTCAGAGGGGGGCCGTTGCTTGGCCAACTGACCCCACGCTTCTACGTGGCTTTGCTGCGCACCATCATGGCCAATCGAACAGTCCCGTGTTGAGCACATGCCGAGTTTTCAACCCACGTGTCGAGGCGCTTCTTCGCATGCCTGCGAACGATAATGACGGTCACGAGCGATTAGAGCCCTTTCCCGACGGCTGGTGGGCTTCTTCGTGACCGAACGCTCGAATGAGGCCGTAGCGTCAAGTTAAATGATCTAATGATAGGCCCCGCCATCTCTGTGCAGTTACCGCTATGTAGGTCTTGCCACGGAAAAGTAGCCGGGTGTCAGATACGTGTCGAATGAACGGCCGGGCCAACGCGAGCAGGAATCAAGGACGTTATTCCGCGTCCACCGCTACCGAGGGCCGAACAGATAGTCGAAGTCGGTTGGATCCTTAAGGCCTGAAGTGCGACTGCAGCCACAGGACATGAAAGTGTGTTGAGCGTTGAACTGGTTTTTGATGGACCTGGAAGACGCGCACGATTGCTACTTTTGGAGGACATCATGGATGAGAAGACCCCTCATTCGGCGCCGATTGAGAAGTGCGGCGTAATCACCTTCGGTCGATCGACAACTGCGTGCACCATTCGCACCATATCGGGATTCGGCGCCGCTCTTGATCTTGCTGCGGATGACAAACTACCCGACGAATTTGCGTTGACCCTTGTTCCGGACGGAAGACCGCGCCGCTGCGCAGTGGTGTGGCGCAAGGCAAAGCGAGTTGCCGTCGCATTCTATTGACGGGCTTTGGGCGTCGAAGCGAAAACTTTGAGCTCGACAGACGTGATCAACTTGTTGAGGCGTCGATTCTGAAAAACAGGCGCGATCGAAATTCTCAGAGCCGTATCGCTTGATCTAGTTGAGCATGTTATAAGTTGCTCCAAACTGATCGGAGCGGCTATGGCCAAGCAAAGCAAAAAGGCAATCGCGCGTCGCGAGTATACCAAGACGGATGTCAAAGAGCTGCATGCGCATTTCCGATCCAAGACACCGGTGTCGAAAATCGCAGAGCTGACGAAAGAAGTGAAGGCTCTCTGCGTCAGAAAGCCCTAACGCTCGGAATCAAGCTTGGCCATCGGCGCTAATAGCACATCTACTCAGCCGCACTATGGACGACCTCAAACGAAACGACGAACCACCGGAGAAGTGGGATAAATACAAAGCCCATGCTTTACGTGTCGATTGCGCAACAACTCGTCAGAGCCTAGCCACACACCCTTCTCTCCGTGCCCACCCAACGCCTTTCCGCGCGAGGCGCGGAATGGCCATTCGACCGGGGACTGCACTTTGCAACCTTGAGGGGCTGCGCTGGCCTTGCATTCGGACCCGGACCTCGGGGCACGAGCACAATGAATCGATCGCGTCGCGCGATTTGAGCCGCATGACCGCCAAGGTCGGTGCGAAGGGTCATGGTGGCGGGGCGCAACACCGGGAGCTTTCGATGTCCGGTTATTTGCGATTGTGCCTCGTCAGTTTGGTCCTTGTTGAAACACTTTCCACGGCGCCTGCCTCCTCCAATCCTCTTGTGGATATCTTCAATACCGCTGCACCCCCACCTGCAACGATCTCTCCACCGCAAGCGGAATGCGTGCGACGCCCCAGCAGCTCGACCCCCGACGGCCAACATTGGGTCTATCGAATGGACGGGCACCGCAAATGCTGGTTCCTGACCGAGGCTACTGGGAAGGTGAAGAAGACCGTTCGTCGCCCGGTGGCCAAAGATAGCACCGCCAGTTTGGATGAAAGGGGGACCGCACGGCCAAGGCAGAACGGGGTCGTTGATGCGCGCGGAGCTGCTGCGCTCCGAACCAGCCGAGCCGCCTCGGCCGCCGCATGCCGGAGTCAAGGTAGCTGATGCGGCCTCCGATCTCGGTACTAGCACCGCCGGGATGTCAGCGGCCCTCGTTTCCCAGCATAGCCGCTCGCTCGCGCCCTCCGTGCCGATCCAAGATCAAATCCGTGATGAGCAACTGCATGGGGCCTGCCCGCCACCGAAGAGGTAACTTCGTCCGAACCTCTGAGTATAGCGCTCGGCACGATCGTGCTCACTGCAGAGGCTTCTAACAAGGCACAGAGCCGGCGGTAACCTGGCTCGGCGTACTGCTGATGACTTTGGGGATGCTCTCTATCTTGAGCTCGAGCCGCTCGCTTCAGCACGCGTTCAGATTGGGCTCCTGAAGCGTGCTGCGCCCGCCGCCCTGACGAGCCGCCACGGAGGAGTTCCAGGCGCTGTATAGCCGAATTGCCACACGTACAAACGTTCCTCGCCCCGCGCTTACTTTGGTGCTGCCTTAAACGAACACTCGACTACGATGGTGGTCCCCTTTTGATCGGACTGCCATCGTGCGGTATAGAGTTTTCGTGATGGACAGCAGCCGGCGCGTGATTTGCGCCGCGAAGCTCGACTGCATCGATGAGCAGGCTGCGAGATGTCGCGCCGAGCAAATGTAAGGCGAGCACGACGTTGAGCTTTGGGAAGGGGATCGGCTCGTCGCTGTCTTTCGAAGTGCAGCTTCGAAGGAAAATTGAAGCGACCGTTTATCCTGAATATTAGTGACGTGTACCCATAACCAAGCGCGTGATGCGACAAAGGCAGTATCCGCTGCGATAGAGACCCATGCGTCAAGTGGCAGGAGAGTAGACCAGGGCAGCTAGTGGGACATATTTTCAAAGGTTCTCATCGCGGCAACAACATTCTTTCCGAGGTAAGGTTTTGCGATGAAAAGCGCGTTGCCGGAATTTCAAGTGGCCTCAACTTCCCGGAAGTTATGATGATATGCACCGGAGGCCATCTGTCCCGGACAGCAGCGGCGAGCTTCAGCCCGTTGATGGAACCCGGCATTTCGATGTCTGTAAATAGCAAATGGATGTCTTTGCGGGCTTCCAGAATGGCGATGGCATGATCAGCGTTTTTTGCGACGACCGCGGTAAACCCAGCCTCTTGGAGGTCTCCCGCCACGAGATCCCTGATTAGAACTTCATCCTCAACGACTAAAACTGTGGCCATTTGACCTCTTCGGTGGTCTTTGGGGCCACGAATGCTAAGTAAAGCGGCGCACAATGGTTCCTGAGTTCGTTTCCAAACAGCCATTTGGATAGCCCCATAAAGGCGTAGGGGTCCCGCCCCGTCAGTGAAACAGCCCGCGCTATGTCCATCGCACTACAGACGTGCCGCCCGAATGAGCGTAAGAAGGAGACATTGCTGGCCACGATATTGGGCGTCAGTGACTGAGAGTTGAAATGCTCCCGCCTTACTGCGCGAGAGCTTTCAATGATCGAATCAAACCGTATCCTCGGCGCCTTGTCAGCTGCCGACCTCGAAGTCCTCAAGCCGCACCTCCGGCCTGTCAAACTTGAGCACCAGCGCATTTTGTTTGATACCGGCGATCCGGTACCTGTCGTATACTTCCCGCTGACCTGCGTGGTGTCATTAGTCGTGCCCCTGTCAACGGGACAGTCAGTCGAGGCCGCAATGGTCGGCCGAGATGGCGTTGTCGGAGCGGGAGCCGCGCTCGACGGGAAAATATCCCTGAACCGCGCAATCATTCAGCTGCCTGGCAACGCCTTGGAGTGTAGCGCCAAGACATTGGAGACCGCGGCATTTCAAAGCCGCGCTTTGATCGCCATGCTCGTTCGGCATGAACAGACCGTATTCGCACAAGCTCAACAGTCGACGGCATGTATGGCCGCACATGACACTCAAGCCCGGCTTTGCCGCTGGATGCTCCGGGCTCGTGATCTGGCTGAAAGCGACACCCTGCCATTCACCCAAGAATTTCTGGCGGAAATGCTGGGCAGGAACAGAACCAGCGTCAGCCCGGTCGCGCATACGCTGCAACAAGCCGGGATGATCAGGTACACGCGAGGGCGCATCGAAATCCTCAACGTTGAGGGGCTGAGGGAAAGCGCCTGCGAATGCTACGAAGCGGTTCGATTGAATTACGATAAGCTACTTTAATGAGGGTCCGAGCCATACCTCGGCTCAAGCCTGATTACGAACCGAGCGAGATTCCAAAGCTCGCGGGGGCTCCGTCAATCAACTGCTTTGCCCATGCAATCGCGTCGTTGTCATTTTCGCACGAAAAGACCCGGCATGCCACGAATTGCCCGTCGTTGCCGACTGTGTAAAGTCGACGATCAGTCATTTATCGCGGTGGGCGCAAACCTGGTGACGTGAGCCATTCGTTGATATGAACTGCGACGTCGGTCTGGCGCGCTCGTTTCATAAGAGCGTCCTTCTCCCGACCAGGCGGCATCCCCCGGGCTTGCTCTTTAAGTTGCGCAGCCGACTTGGCCAGTCGCTCATCGAAGGTCATGGTATGCTTGATCCGTCTTCGCTTCTGCAGCATGGCTATGTCCTCCTCGCAGCAAAAGTTAACGGCGTTTCACCTGCTGCGTCTGTCTTAGGGGCTACATAGGAGAAACGGGCTTCGTCGGTCAGTTGATATACGCTTCTGCCGATAAGCCCTATCAGGGGATTGGCTAGGAGCGTTGCTTCCGGCCGAGCTGCCGTGATTCAAACCTCTCATAACTGGGGGCTCGAACCATGCGCTACGAACTCGCGGATCATGAATGGACCACCATCAGGCCGATGCTGCCGAACAAGCCGCGTGGCGTTCCCCGGGTAAACGACCGCCGTGTCATCAGTGGAATTTTCTGGGTCTTGCGATCCGGAGCGCCCTGGCGTGATCTCCCGGAGGCGTTTGGTCCGTACACCACTTGCTACAACCGCTTTGTTCGCTGGCGGCGGGCTGGTGTCTGGGGCCGCATCATAGACGCACTTGCCGCCGCCCACGATGCCGCTGTCCAGATGATCGACACCTCCATCGTCCGTGTGCATCAGCATGGAGCCTGCATCACACGAAACCAGCGCCAATCGATGGGGAGGTCACGCGGCGGCTTGACGAGCAAAATCCATGCGGTGGTCGATAGAACTGGTCTGCCGGTACGATTGGCGCTGAGCTCCGGTGAGGCCCACGACGTTCGACTTGGCGGAAAGCTGCTGTCCCGTTTGAAAGTCGGGTCAATGCTCCTTGCCGACCGTGGCTATGACGCGGACTGGATCAGAGAGCTTGCCGTGAAGAAGGGCGCGTGGGCCAACATCCCGCCTGTCAAACGCCATCCGGAACTGCCCCCTTTGCGTCATGAAGAACTGCCCCCACCATCGCGATTATGATCTCGGTTGAAGGTTGTTTCCGCCGGTGGCAGGCCGGAGGGAGGCGGAGCCGACCGGAGGGCCGTCACCGGCGGTCAGCGTCTTGATGAGGCCGCTCTTGCGCTTGGCGCGGAGCCGATAGCTGTCGCCT
>NZ_JADPKH010000087.1:0-73971 GCF_023073835.1 Bradyrhizobium sp. 153
CATCGACGGTCATCCCCATAGCAAGATCGATGATCTCATGCCGTGGCGATTCCGCAAAACGTCAAGCCAGCCTCAATAGGGTCACGGCTAAGCGCTTACAAAAAAACGATCCTGCCGGCCGAACAAGATCGTCCCGATATCGCCCGTAAACGGGCGCGCTGGAAGACCCATCAGGGCAGGATCGACGCTTCGCGCCTAGTCTTTATCGACGAGACCTGGATCAAAACCAACATGGCGCCGCTGCGAGGCTGGGGGCCGAGCGGGCAACGTCTCCAGGCGTCTGCGCCTTTCGGCCATTGGAAGACCATGACCTTCATCGCGGCGCTGCGCCACGATCGGATCAGCGCGCCATGGGTCATCGACGGCCCAATCAATGGCGAGCTCTTCACCCTTTATGTCGAACAGGTACTGGCGCCGACCCTCGCAAAAGGTGAACTCGTCATCCTCGATAATCTCGGCAGTCACAAGGGCAAGGCGGCGCGCAACGCCATCCGCGCCACAGGAGCACATCTGCTCTTCCTGCTGCCCTACAGCCCCGACCTCAACCCGATCGAGCAGGTCTTCGCCAAGCTCAAACACCTGATGCGAGCCGCCCAGACACGTGATGTCGAAGCGACTTGGCGCAAGGTCGGCGAACTCCTCGACCTCTTCTCCAAGGAGGAGTGCGCCAACTATCTCAAAAATTCAGGGTATGTTTCCGTATAAAAACATCACGCTCTCTAATCATCCGAACCCAGTTTTGTTTAACGGCAGGCGACGCCCCCCGCATCACCCCACCGGGACACAATGCCGACAGCGCCAGCACAGGCGTTCAGTTTACGTGCTCGCGATTTGACAAAAATACAACGTCGTCGGTCCACACAAGTCAGAAGTTCAGTCCTTGAAAGCTCGACTCAAAGAAATCGGCGACCTGCTTTCTTGCCAACAATGCGTTCAAGCCCGCGATTTGCTTCTCATCGATAGCATGACTGCTGACCGATTTCACGTTTGCCGCGACATTCGCTGGGCTGGATGAAAAAAAGATAACCATCCCATTTGGATTTGCATTCAGCGCATGAAACAGAAGGAGATGAGCCAATTTGGTTGAGTCACGTGGATCTATCTGTGTCAGCGAATGCCATTCGGCTGCCAATCGTTCATCCGACGCCAGGCGATCAAGCAATATGCTAAATCGACCAGTGAGGGAAGAGTGAGTAATCACGAGGCCGTCGATTGCCGGAAGCTTCCTGACGTTCATATTCCAGATGGCGCTCGGGATTTGCACAACGTCCAACAACCCCGCATGTCTCTCGAGGATAGAGATCGTCTCTTCTATGCCAGTCGCAATGCCAAAGGCACGAATCTTTCCTTCACACTTAAGGTCATTGAGATAATGTAGCAGGTCTGTTTTGTCTAGATCGGCAGCGGTGCACTCATGCAACAGCAGAATATCGAGATAATCAGTACGCAATTCCTTGAGACTGGTCTCGACACTTTTTCGGAATTCCACGAGTCCAAAGGCTCCGAAACGCGGCACCGAGGCTGACGGCACGGAGACGTGATGCTTTGTGTTTGGCGCAACTTTGTGCAGAAACCGAATGCTGCGGCTCATTGCTCGTACATGAAGCGCTCGAGTTTGTGGGAGGATGCCCGCCTTGCTTGCCAGAACTAGGCGCTCCCGGTTTCGCGCCGTCAACTCTCCCAAAATGCCCTCTGCGCGACCGGCGCCATACATTCGCGCGGTATCGAAATACGTGACACCACAATCCATCGCTGTTTCAAGCAACCTAAGGGCCTCACGGCGGGTTCGTCGCTTGCTTAACAATGCACCAGATCCAAAACCCAGTGGGAGCATGTTTCGAGGAAGGATCTCTCGGATCGGCTTGGCCATAGCAACCGTCATGACGCGAGGTCTCCGATTATCCGAATGCGGCTTCTCGCTTTCTTTGGCCGACGGCGGTCACGGCGTGATGACATGCGCGCGCGGTCAGAGCGAGGATAGTCAAGGTCGGATTTTGCGTACCCTGTGAGGGGAAACAGGAACCATCTGTTACGTACAATCCCTGCGCTTCCCAGCATTGGTTACTGGGATCGAGCGCTGAGGTCGCGGGATCCGTGCCCATCCGGGCGGTGCCGCATTCATGAATCGCGGAACCTGGCGGCGCCGGCCGGCTATTAACGCGGCTGAGCGTCACGCCAGCCGTCGCGGCGAGCTCGCGTATAGCTGCTGCCTGATCGGCGGCATGGGCCAAGTCCGCTTCGCTATAGCGACAATCGATACACAATACCGGGACTCCCCATATGTCTCGTCGTGTGGGATGTAGCGTTACACGGTTCTCGGAATGAGGGAGCATTTCGCCGAAACTGACTGCCGTAAAATGAGAGCGCCCCTGCCCTCCTGGAAATTGATACAACTGCACACCAAAGCCTCGCCCGCCCTGGGGCGCAGGCTTGTCGCGAGCATCGAAGCGCGGAAGGTAAACCGCGCACCCGTCTTCGAGAACTGGGCTGGGCTCCAGCGGCGGGCCCCCACCCCACCCTGTCACTACAATATGGTCCATTAAGTAGCGCCCTAGGGCGCTAGACCCTGCACCGAGGCCATGAGACCCATTTGGCGAACGCGAAAGCAGTAGTAATCGAGTCGATTCCAATGCTGACGCGCAAAGAAATACCAATGGGGCGGAAGCCTGTACCTCAGTGCCACTCTGTTGGTCGAACCAGAAAACGCCGCGCACCCGACCCGACCGGTCAACATCGATCCGCCTTACAACTGCGCCCTCACGGCATCGAAGACGCCCGGTGAGAGCCGCGCCTTCCAAGGCATCCAGCGGTGGCGCAAAGCGTGTGAGCATCGGCCGCGAGTGAGGCCATCGTGCAGCAATCGCCGCCATCAGAGCGAATTGATTGAGTGTAGGTTCAAGTTCTCGCGAGAGCTGACTGTCAGGCTGCCACGGCACACCCTCGTGGGCGCCGGCAAGCATAAGCCGTCGCTCGACGATCGAATACCAGGGGTCCAACTCACCTGGCTCAAGCGGCCAAGGCGCGCTCAATCCGTCACACGGCGCCAGGTCGGACGAGCTCAGGCGATAGTATTGCCGGCCGTGTCCCGGAAGGCCCACGCGCCCGCCGAGCGCTCGCGCACGTATCCACACGAAGGGTTGGTTCCGTGGCGTCACATAAGGCAAATCGTGATCGTCGACAAACGATTCCGGTGCTCGGCCCCAGATGCTGCAGCGTGATTGGACCGGTTGTCGCAACATGCCAAGCCCTCGCAACGCAATTTTACCAAAGGGAACAGCCGCAGGAGGGAATAAGCGAAGCGTCGCAGGGTCCGCCAGTCTCCGGCTCATGGTTGCTATGGCTCGGCGCATCAAAGTCGTTCGTGGCGAATTCTGCCAGCCGGCCTCTAGCACAAGCACGCGCAGACCAGCCTCTGCGAGTAGGAGCGCCGCCAGTCCTCCGGCGGCTCCCGCGCCAACCACTATTGCATCCTGCGCTCCGGCGGGCCGCAACTCCTCAACCGTCGTGGCACGTAGTACACTTGAAAGCGCTGGCCCAATCCTCATGACAACTCCTTCCCCGCTTCCCAATGCGAGGCGAAAAGCTTGACGTTACGAGCATGGTCCGACACCGCGACGCTCAAGCTCGTAGATGCATCCTGAAGTTCATTAACAGACTGTCATCGCCTCTCGTCTGCCTCTCGTCTGCGCTTATCTCAGGCGGCTCGCCATTAAATATTAAATCAAATCAAAATTAAATAACTAATCCGCTGGATGCAAACCTTTTTTCAAAACCTCTGGCCACGAACAGCCGTTCGTCGAAGAGCCTGACCTATACCGTCGATCAGGTCCTGCCTGCGATCATCGTTCAACACGCATTCAGCCGCAGATAGCGGCATAATCCGGAATACCCGTCGGAGAGCGAGTTGCGTTCAGCGCCTTGAGAGCGCCATATTGGCGAACATGACTTCGGCCCGCGGCGGCCCAGAGCAGCATCTCCATCGCTGTTTGCCGCTGCGGTCGCTGTGCGCTTTCGGAAGAGCCGCCACGTGCCCGGCGTCGCGCACCTCGCCGTTGGCGAGTGTAATCTGCTGGTCAAATCTCAGGGGTCGGCGTCGGGGAGCCTGCGCTTTGGTTCCTGGCAGCGAAAGATGCCGGCGAGATGGCTCATTCGATGAACTTGCGGCCGCCATCTTCTGCTGTTCTCCTTCGGCCATCCGCCGCCACCCGTTGCCGAAGCCGAGGCCCAGATTGAACGCTGCCGCTTTCGGAAATCGCGCGGTTTGTGTCGCAGCAGGTAACCGCCGGGTACGACCGGTAGCGTTCATCATCAGTCCGGCACTGCAAGTCAGTGACTCATCCCACTGAACGATCGCAGCGTCTTTGCCGACCATATCCGGTCGGCGCTGACATCGTTGTTGGCGAACAACGATGGGGAAAGCAATGCGCCCGTCCTGTTCGTGCCGCAGGTTTTCGACCGTCCGTTGTGCGAGCGCCTGATAATTCTCTATGACGAAACGGCGGGCGTGAAATCGGTGCCATCGAGCACGAAGGCGAGCTCAAACGCTTCAATCCGGAATTTCGTAAGCGATTGGACTACTTCATCGTGGATGAGCCGACGGTCATCCGTTGCAGGGAGTTGCTGGCGATTCGCCCCTGTTGCTAATGGTGTTCCGGCCTTTCAATTCAGTACCACTCGCTCGAGCGTTGGCTCGTTGGCTGTTACGATGCGAAGACTGGTGGCTAGTTCCGGCCGCACCGGGACAATACCGTAGCGTTCGATGCACACCGTCATTTCGCTGTGACCATTAACCTCAACGACGGTTACGAACGGCGGGGATCTAGTCTTCCCGAATATGGCCGCAAGGCCTATCGCGCAGCGATGGGCGTGGCCATCGTATTTTCTTGCTCCTTGCTGCACGAAGTCACGAAGTCACCTCGGTCACGTGCGATCGCCGCTATGCGTTTCCGTCGTCCCTGTACGATGAGGCGGGGGAGAAATGCGTATTCAGTCGCTTGACCGCTGGGTAGCGCAGCATCACTCTGGAAAGAGCGGATAAGGGCGTAACGTGATCGATCAGGTCCGGCGCTGAAGCACGCGACCAGATGTCCAATTATGAGATCCGTCGCCTCAGCAGCAGAGCTCCAGCCTCCGACGTGATCGATCCCCAGGAGGCAATGCGACGTCCAACCAATCTACAGTCAACCCCCTTCTGCGGTACACTCTGGCTGCATCGGAGCGTTTTTTCGAACCAAACAAAGTCGTTGTTGCAAAGCAAGCTTCGCTGATTCGACGCCTTGCTGCGCTTGTCTGCTGTGAGATTTCCGGGTGAGATGGCGGTGCAGAGATTTCGCGGAAAATCCGCTTCTAGGAGCTTCCATGATGCGCTACCTCATGACGCTGGTCCTCTTGCCGGCAGCGGCAATCGCCCAGCCAAACGCCAACGCACCGGAGGGGACGTGCCATGATACCTCCGGCGCGGCATTCTCGAACCACATACGGGCCAGTAAGGCGCAGGAGGGTTGCAGTAACCGCGCTTTGACGGCACCAGGCCCAGCGTTCGAGATGCGCCCCAGTGGCTATCGGGATTCCGCCACGGGGCGCGTGGCGGTCGTTCCCGCCCCGACGCCCGAGCTTGGGCCTCATCCCACGCCTGATCCGGCGGCGAACTCGGCCAGCGTTCCATTGAGCTTCAATGATCCCGTCTATGCCAATGTCACGAGCGGCACGAGTCCTATCGCGCTGTCGTCGGATTCGTCCCTGACCGACTTGTCCATCGTCGAGAACTCGGGGGAGCCGACGATTACCTGCGATGGCTCCTGTAGCCTCACCCGGGTTCGCATTCAGTCACGAGAGGGTATTCGCTGCATCAGCGGCAATATCAATCTATCGTGGGTTTATATCGAGGCCACGGGGATCGGCAATGACCACGCGGATGGGTTGCAGTGCTATGCTCCAGGTTCAACAGGAACTGTCAAAGTCAAGAATTCCACGTTCAAGATGGCGGGAGCCACGACTGCGGGTTACTGGTCGTCCGATAATTGGCAAGGCTCACACATCCTGGAGAACGTACTGTTCGAGGGCGGCAATCACGGTCTCCGTATCCCGGCAGACGGCGGCTCCTCGGTGAGCCTGAAGAATGTCTACTTCGTGCGCGGTTCCTTTCGGTACGGAGCGTTCCTGTTCGACGTGGTCAAAGGTCGGCGCATCAACATAGCGCGATGGGAGAATGTGCGCTGGGTGAGTTGGCAGGGCGATCGACTCGTCCTCGGCCAGGTCATCCCGCGGCCATACACGCCAGCTGCCGTGCCCCCTTGAAGGCCCATAGCGTACTAAACGATCTGCGTTCACAGGTGCATAGTCGTTTTGTCCGACCATCCCGATGCAGTGAGTATGAAAGTACGGAACATCGGCTCTGGCAAATGGCCGTATTCCTCGGAAAGACGAGCGTCCCTCCTTCCAAGAAATTCTACGAACTTTCGTCATAATCGAGCGGCGGCGAAAGCACTCGTCTTGTTCTCCAAGTCGCACGACCACGCCACCTGGGAGTATCGCCCGGTGCGTGACTGCGCCCTTCCGGACCTCCCCACACACCGCTCGGCGAATCTGAATGAATGGTGCGCGCGGCCGACGGCGCGGTAGTCCCCCAGTTGCGCGGCTCAAACATCCACATGCCGCTACCGAGCAGGAAGATGAACAGGACGTAAGGAGCATCCCACAAGTGGACCGTGCAAACGGAGACGGCTAGTCCGCAAAGGGTGATAATGAGACCCTTTCGGCATTGCGTCGCGTCAAATGAAAGGTTTCTGAGCCGTCCCAAACCCAAGCAAACCGAAAGCAACCCGCCGGCGATGAACAACAGGCCGGGAATACCGTAGCGCACGGCAGTGACCAACCAGAAATTATCTATGCTGCCGCCCAGCCACTCTGGACGTTCCCAATCGCCGAAGCCAATTCCAAAGATCGGGTGCCGCATTACTGAATCCGTCCCGTAATTCCAGATGTGCACACGCATATAGGAATTGTCTGCGTTGAAGGTCAGATACGAAATAAAGATGGTGAAAGGACTCCGATTGGAGCTCAAATCCACGATGAAATAGGCTGCAATTGCAGCTATGGCCAATATTGCCCAACGTCGCTTTACACTCGCCGTGGCCTTGTCCCAAACGATCAACATGGTCTGGACGACCATCGAGAGGAGAGCACCGGCGGAAAGCGAGGAGAATACCGCCATCATCACAAAGCCCGTGGCCAGTCGCCCTCCCCGGCGCGCGCCCGAACCAAACACATAAAAGCTCAAGGCGAATACACTCGAACAAACGACACCAAATAAAATGAAGTGTTCGAATGGGCCCTGAGCTCGTCTAAGCCCGAACCTTAGTTCACTACCGGCGACACCGTAGACCGAAAATATCTTGCCAAACAATTCGAGCAAGATCGGCGAGCCTGTGACATTCTCGTATATAGCGAACGGCAGAAGAAAAAGGACCATAAGGACAGAAGAACTCACCATGCACTGGAACGCAAACACATCTCGAACGTATCGCCTTGCGAAAAGGAATGTCCCAAATGTCTCTATGACGAATATACCTGCAGATTGCAGACCTTGGTCAACGCCGTGCATGCTCACCAATATGACCGCGCCCCAAGTCGCCGCCAAAAGCAATAAAACGTCCGGCAGCCGTATTCGCCCGAGCGATCCGGATAGCCACGCCATAAAACACGGAACGAAAGTCGCCACCAGCACCAGCCGGTAGGGCGACAGGCGCGTCGCGCCTAAGAAGAATTGCATCGGCATGGCCAAAGTGAAAACGAAAACTGGAACGAGGAGCGAGACCTTGGAACTCCGCGTCAGCCCGGCGGTGGCGGCTAGACCGCCCACGGAACCCAGCGCCCCCCCCACCTCACGAGAACCTCTTGCTGCAATGCGCTCCACTCGGTCTCATCCGCTTGTGAATTTCTCGCCCTTCCCAATCTCGACCGACGGCGGAAGGTTCTTGGCACATTTAATTTATCCAGACCACAAAACGTTTCTTTTGTCCAATTTATTCATCACGACTCGCCTGCACTTAAGACGATTTAATTCGAACGCTTTAATTGGAGCATAATTACGTCTCGCCTCCGTCCTAAAGAAGAACGCTGAGGTCCAGCGCAATGTCACCTAGATACTGACGCCTCGCGTTCTCGGCTCCGTCAGTTGCGGCAGGACGGTCCCTGGAGGGAACGGACCTGGTTTCGCAGTTAGCGACCGCTCCACCGCCCCCACAGTGAAAGCGACTAACCGGCGCTTCCATCCTAGGCGAGGATCCTCGGTTCGCGCGCTTGAAGGCGGGACCCGTCGGGCGATCAACCGGCAAATTCGCGGCTCCGGGAAACAGGCAAGCTCGTCAACGGGAGCCAGTAGGTTGGTACGAACCCCATTCATTGCCGCCACATAATCAGCATTTCAGCCGGGCTGCATTCCTTCCGCCAAGGACGTTGAATAGCTCGGAGATCAGGGGCAATTCGAGCGATTGACATGCCAAAACAAACCGAATTAAATTGCATTATTATACATTAAATTGATATTGATTTTTCAAATCGTCAAAATATAATCGAAAAACCACATAAAAATAATGATACTCGGATAGGCTTTCGAGAGTTGAACATGGAAAGCTTGGTTTACGGCAAATTTAATTCGGCACGAAGCAGATCAAAGGCCCCGAAATCTCAAGAAAGGGCCGTCGGCAAATCTAACAAGTTCCGAATCAGCGTTTTCGGTATCGGGTATGTTGGGACAGTATCTGCGGCCTGTCTTGCGCGCGATGGCCATGAAGTGGTGGCTGTCGATGTCAATCGGAGCAAGGTCGATGTTCTCAACAAAGGCCTGTCGCCTATCGTCGAGCCACGGCTCAATGAAAGCATTCTTGCTTGTGTCCGCGCCGGTCGACTGAGAGCGACCACTGACGCGCGAGCGGCCGTTTTGTCGACAGATATCTCGTTCATCTGTGTGGGAACGCCTTCGCAGGAGAATGGATCGCTCGAAATATCATTTGTGAGCCGAGTAGCGGAAGAGATCGGAAAGAGCATCGCCAAGTCTACGAACTTTCATTCAGTTGTGATGCGCTCCACGATGCTGCCTGGCACGATGGAAAAAATCGTCATCCCGATCCTGGAGCGCTCGTCGAACAAGCGGGCCGGCCGAGGGTTTGGAATAGCATATCTGCCCGAATTCCTGCGCGAAGGAACGGCTATCGCTGACTATGATCACCCTGGGACTATAGTGTTCGGCGTCGAGGACGATCCGCGAACGCTCCAGCGTCTGATTGCGGTCCATGAAAGAATCTCGTTAGAGCCGCAGATCATGTCAATTCGCGCCGCCGAGGCCGTCAAGTATGCGAACAATGCGTGGCATGCGACGAAGATCAGCTTCGCAAACGAAGTGGGTTTGCTCTGCAAGGCGATGGGCGTCGACAGTCACGAAGTGATGAATGCCGTGGTGAGCGATACGAAATTGAACATCTCTCCAGCATATCTGAAGCCCGGATTCGCTTTTGGTGGCTCCTGCTTGCCAAAAGACATTAGCGCTTTGCGCCATGCCGGGAGAATGGTTGACATTGACACGCCCCTGCTCGGCGCGGTCCTGCAAGCGAACGAGAACCAGATTCAAAGCGCCTTTCGACTTGTTACAGCGACGGAAAAGCGACGGATCGGCCTGGTAGGCTTGAGCTTTAAGCCGGATACAGATGATCTACGATACAGCCCGTTGCTGGAGATTGCCGAACGGTTGATTGGTCGCGGTTATGAACTGGCGATTTATGATTCGAACATTCGCTTGTCTCGGTTGACTGGAGTCAACAGAGATTACCTGACGAAACGCCTACCCCACATCACCTGTCTGCTTCGGGAGAATATGAGCGATCTCGTCGACTTTGCGGAGGTCCTCGTGGTGGGGAACCGCGAACAATTCAGGAAGAACTCCTTGTCCTTGATTGGTCGTGAAAAAATCATCATCGACCTTGTGCGCATCAATCCGGACAGACAAAGTGGAATTAACTACCGTGGCCTGTGTTGGTAAATAGCTGGTGCGGCGCTAATGACGATGGTAACTGCCGCCGAAGCCACGGGTAGTATCCGACCGCGCAGAATCCTGATTATCGTCGAGAATCTTCCAGTTCCGTTCGATCGCCGTGTGTGGGCGGAAGCCCAATCACTGCGCACAGCCGGCTATGAAGTATCGGTCATCTGCCCACGAGGGCCGTTCGCGGAACGCTCCTTTGAGGTGATCGACGGCATCGAAATCCATCGTCATCCTCTACCCATCCAGGCAAAAGGTAAGCTCGCCTACTTCGCGGAATACAGCAGCGCTCTGATGTGGGAATTCATCTATTCGCTGAAAGTCTTCATGGGACCTGGCTTTGATGCGATTCATGCCTGCAATCCGCCAGATCTCATTTTCCTGATCGGAGCCTTCTACAAGTACCTGTTCGGCAAGAAGTTCGTGTTTGATCATCACGATCTGAATCCTGAGCTATTTGAGGCAAAATTCGGACATCGCGGGTTGATATGGAAGGTCCTTGTGTTGCTCGAACGGATGACCTTCAAGGTGGCCGACATCTCCATCGCCACCAACCTGTCCTATGCTCGGGTCGCCGTTCAGCGCGGCAAGATGACGTCGGATCGCGTGTTCGTGGTTCGCTCGGGGCCAAACCTCGCGCGCGTGCGCGAGTTAGCTCCTGACACTACTTGGCGCAATGGCCGATCGCACCTGGTCGCCTATGTCGGGGTCATTGGGCAACAGGAAGGCATAGATCTTCTGCTTGAAGCAATCCGGCACATCACGACCACACGTCAACGAACAGACGTTCAGTTCGTCGTAATGGGAGCGGGACCAAGCCTGGATATGCTAAAGAAGGCGAGCGATCAGATGCGGCTTTCGGAATTCGTGACTTTCACCGGCCGAGTAGACGATACGACACTGTTTGAGGTACTTTCCACCGCCGATGTCTGTGTTAATCCCGATCGCCCGAATACGATGAACGATATGTCGACCATGAACAAGATCATGGAGTACATGGCGTTGGGCAAACCGATCGTGCAGTTCGATCTAGCCGAGGGACGGGTTTCGGCGGGGTTGGCCTCTTTATACGCGCGCATCACCGACACAGCCGATTTCGGCGACCGGGTTCTCGAGCTCATCGACGACCCAGTTCGTTGCCGAGAGATGGGCATGTATGGACGCAAGCGTGTACGCGACGAACTGTCATGGGAGCATGAGGAACCGAAATTGATTGCGGCTTACGAGGCGCTCTTCAACTAAAGCCGGTATGAATTCGGGCCAGCATAGATCAGCGCGCGCCCATGGACACTTCAAAGCCGAAACTGGCTCGGCGATTAACAGGGCCACGAACGTCCGTTTCCGCCTCCCGGTGACTGAGAAATCGGTTCAACTGTTTCGTGGTCGGCTCCGAGCAAGCTGGCTCAATCGATTTCTGCCAAAGCCTTATCTATACCGCCAGCGCATCAGTTGGCGATAGAGTCCCAGCTTTGTGCTGATCTTCCAGGCAACGCTACGCATCGAAGCCGGATCAAGGAAGTACTGGCGCATGTACTCCGCGTCCATGTTGTTCGTTAGACAAAGGCGGGAATAGAGAAAGGATTCGAATCCGCGATGATGCCCAAGCTGGATCGTAAAGAGGTGCGTGTAGCCAGCCATCAGAGCCGTCTCCCAAACCCGTCGGGAAAAGCGCCCGTATGGGAAAGCGAAGAGAGTAATCGGCTGCCCGAGGCGATCCTCCAGCATCGACTTCGACACCGTAAGCTCGCGCTTGAGTTCGGCCCCTGAGACACTGGTCAAATCGACGTGAGCCATGCCATGTGAACCAATTACAACACCACCCCTGGCAATTTCTTCAATCATCTTCCAGCTCATGCGTCCCGGCGCCCCAACAAACTCTACCGGGATAAAAGACATGAAACCCGGAATTCGACCGGTCTTCACGTAGCGAGCATAGACAAGCGTGTAGTCGGAAACAAATCCATCGTCGAAGGTAAGGAGGACCGCGTCGGTGCGGTTGGCTTTCGGATCGGTGCAATGCTTCAGAAAACTCTGAGGCGAGACCAGTCTGTCCCCGCAAAGCGCAAGATGTGCATTGAATGTTTCGTGGGTCAGGCACCACGCATTCGGAGGCGAGACTTCCACCAGTTCGTGATAGTTCAGGACAATCATAAAGCTTGTATCAGGTCTGAGACCCGACGGCCCCAAGACTGCCAGTTCAGTCGAGCATCAAAGGCGTCGCGGCTCGACTGTCTCAGACGTGCCAGCCGGCCCGGGTTCGCCAAAGTCTCTAAGATAACCGTCGCATAGTGCGCCTTCGCCGCATTTTGCGGCAACAAGATGCCCGTCTCCCCGTTGCGGATCGCATAGGGAACGCCGCCAGTGGCCGGCGCAATGCTCGGTATGCCATGGGCTGCAGCTTCACAAAACACGATGCCGTAGCAATCTGCCCGGGTCGGGAGCAGAAAGAAATCCGCGTCGCGATAGAGCTCGTCCAATCGTTTGCGCTGTTCACGATCATTCTTGTCAAGGTAAGGGATGATCGTCAGGCCATCCTGAGTGACCGGCCTAGGCGGGGTACATCCGCAGATCACCAGTTCCGCCTCTACGCCCCTGTCCCTTAATTCAACGAGGGTCCCGACCGCGACGTCCGCGCCCTTCTCTTCCCAGTTGGCACCGATGAAGAGGAGCCGGCACGGACCCGGCTTGCGGCCTCCGAGCACGGAGGCACGATCCGGCGCTTCCTCCAGGTTGGCGCCCCAAGGAATGATATGCACCCGAGTACGGTCCGCACCGTAATCCCTAATGGCAGATTCGGCTGCCCATTCCGACGGGTAGAGGATCAGATCCGCGCGCGCTATTGTTTCGCGTTCCAAGCGTTCAGCGATTTCCCGAGCCGATCGTGACAAGTTTCGATAGTTAGGGTGGTAGTTCTCAACGAGCCGAAAGGTCGCGTCGGACGCATAGACGAGCGGAAGACCGACAGGCACACTCCAGGCGAAAGTGGACCCTGCGGGCGCGAAGACGACATCGGGCGATACCGCGCGGATTTTGCGAGCTGAGTCAGCTGCATACTGTGCGACGACAGCCCCTGCATGGAATGGGGAAACACCACGCCTGCGAAAGGTACGGCAAAGTTTGGAGTACATCTTGTACAGCGGCAAGATCGGTGCGTTCAGGGGACCAATATGGACCACCTCGTAACCTTCATTTGCGAGCGATTTGGACATATGAAACGGAGTGCCGGACCAGAACTTGACGTCGCTTGCATCGCCGATCGTGGTAAATGCAATTCGCCGCACTGCCTGCCTGCGCGCGATGTGGCTCTGAATCATCCTATTCCCTTACAGACGGCGCCAATGGCTAATTAACCTACCGTTCCATGATCGCCGCAAAATAGGTTCACCAAATTTGACCTTTCATGAGCGCAAGCCAGCGGATGACGTTCGACGAGAGGTGTCATCTCTTTGCCAGGCGGTCGCTTTGATCCGATTAGGAATCGCTGCCCTGAATCGAGCAAGAATATTGACATAGCAATAAACCACTAAGCCCGGCCACAGGCGAGGCTCCCTGAATAATCGGATGAGCGCTCGATCGTTGGTTTCACTCATGTTGACGGACAGCTCGGGAAAACGATGAGCGAGTTCAAAATTCCCAGCATACGCGCGACTTCTGACCGCGATCAGTTGCCGGATTGTGCGTGCAGGAAACACCGTCGATCTGACCGAGGTCAGCGTCTCGCGCTCTTCTGGTTTAAACTGAAGGCGAACATAGATGTCATCAGCAATGACGTCTGGAAACTCGCTGAATCGCGCCCGGCCCGCCTCCGACAAGGCATAGACGCCAGAGCCGCCGATTCCCTCGCGTGAAGATGGCAGCCGTGAGCGAATTCGGTAGTATTCACGGACCAGCCGCGAACAGCCTGTCAGATCGATATCTGCGATTGGCGCGACTACCAAAACATCGCCGCGATCAAGGCGTCTTGCCAAAGACCTAATGGCATCAGTGCTAATAAGAACATCGGCGTCAGCATAGATCCGCGGAAATTCACCCGAGATTTGATCGCCTAGGTTCAAGGCGTGGGTTTTCCTTGCGATGTCCGATTCGACAACATGAACGTTCGAGCCGAAACGCCGGGCGACGTTCGCAGTATCGTCCGTACACCCGTTACAAACAACGATCACGTTCATCTCCTTCGAATTGGGGTTGCTGACCCATTGGCCCAACGTCCGTGAAAGGACAGAACTCTCGTTGTGGGCTGGGACGACGATCGAGATCATAGTTAGCCGGCTCGGAATGGTTCAGGCGTGCGTGCCTGCTGCAGCAGCCATAGGTTCGGTGGGCTCACCACACGGTGATGACTCTGAGTCCGTACGGCGCACGCTTGGGCCACGCGGCCGCCAAATCGGGCTCTAAGGCGGCTCACTTCCCTAACTTGCGAAATCCAACTGGACAGGGCGGAGCCGCGCTCCGCCTCTTCATCGGTCAGAAATGGAATTGCGCTCGCACTCACGACGCTGCTCCCTGTCGCTGATAAATAGACGTGGGCTCGCGGTCCACGCTCGACCACGTGACAAGCTCTTGCAGACCCAGATCAAACGCAGTGTTAGGACAAAAAGGCGACAGACGCTTCGCTTCTCCGATTGATGCCAGCCAGCGCGGGGCCGGAATGATCGAGCTCACCGTCGCGAACCGTCCCATCACACGAGAGCTCGCGCGAACTTAAGCCAGCTCGTCTCGATGCCACCACCCCACGTTGACGCATCATCCGTCATCCGTCACCTCGCCTCGCCTCGACCGAGATTTTCGCGCCCGACGTCGCGAAACGCGCGAAATGCATCGTATGCTGACCTGTCGGAGACGACTGGCGGCGCGCCACTCTCCACCCGGCTCCACCAGCGAATCCCATGCACACAATACATAATATAATTTAACTCCACCGTTTCGCCAAATCAATATCAATTCGCAATAACAATTAAAACATTGATATCGGCAATTAACGTCGAACGCTCGTAATACTGGCGACCCCAGAGAAAGCTTTCCCCCGATCGAGTCCGGATGGACAACCGCGCTTGACAGGAGCTTCGACTCTGATCCACCAAAATGCCAAAAACTCAGCTGGCGGAGGTATTGTCGTAAACCAAGCCGGCCAAATAATGCGCAAGGCCCGAGCACCCAACAAAATATATCTAGATTTTGTATTAGTTATCGGCATATTGAATGATGTTACTTCCTTAACACAGCACGTGTGGCAATGACTTCCTGTCTGGAGCCCTCCGCTCAAAAGGGCGCGGTCGTTAACCAACCCGAAAAAGCTCGCTCTCGCCGAGAGCGAAGTGGTGAACCGTCGATAGCACGAAGCGACGGCGCAGGGTGCCAGCTCGCGCCGCCGCGCCGCTGCATCGTCCGGCGGGGCCTCGATAGCGCACCAAGGTGCCACCGGCCCCAACGGTGGACAGGTCCGCCACCTGACATTCTACGCCACCCAGAGCAGTGCGGCCTCACGCCTGCCGACAAGCGTCACCACCCTCTGATACAGTCTTTGTACAAGCAGTGTCGTTGAGCCAAGACTTCACGTTCTTCGGTCGGCTTCGGCGGAGCCACCGGCCCGCACCGCAGAAGGGGCGCTGCCGATTCCAGGGCTGGGCTCGTCGGCCACTTCCGATCCGACTCGCTGCTCGCGCGCCTCCATTATCCTTACCGACGAACCTCGCGATTTTCTGGAACCGCTCGCATTTGTTGGCTCCGCCAGAAGCGCGTAATATCATTTAAATAGCCATCAGCGTTGATTTTGAAATAGGAATAAAGAAATGGACTATTACCACTGGAGTCGACGTGAAATTGAGCCGCTGCTACCGAAGCAATGCTCCCACATACTTGAAGTGGGAGCTGGAGCCGGCGCCACCCTAAGGTGGTTAAAAAACATTTATCCAAAGTCGGAAACAACTGCGATCGAGATAAATCCAGCGTTATCGAATGAACTGAAACTGAATGCGGATTTAACGATCATTGGCCCCGTGGACCAAAGCATTGTACGGCTGAAGCGCTACGATCTAATCCTTTTGCTTGACGTTCTCGAGCATCTCCCTGATCCAAGCGAGACCCTACAAAACCTAGCAAAGGTCCTAAAGCCGGGCGGCCGGGTTATCGTTTCAGTTCCAAATGTAGCTCATTTCAGCGTATCGATACCGCTTCTGCTCCAACGTCGCTTCCGATATCAGGACGCAGGGATCCTGGATCGCACTCACCTCAGATTTTTCGTGGAGGAGACGGCTATGAAGCTTCTCAACGATGCAGACTTGAACGTCACAGACGCCCTCATTGGCGGAATGGAGCGAAGAGCTAAGGTTTTCAATCTTCTCAGCTTTGGTTTATTACAACACTATCTGGCCAGGCAATACATAATGCTTGGTCAGCTAAGCGAGCCCGGTTTTGTACAAGATAAAGTTCAATGGAAAATAGCTGAATAGCCGGAGGGCAATACGTTCGAGGCCATTGCAGTCACAACGACGGCTCAGGACCGTTAGTGCGCTTTTTGCCCCGGATCAGCGCCAGATATTCGACAACCTTAGAAGCGGGACGCCAGTTAAGGACATTTCCTTCCGAGCTGAATTGCTGATCTGCTCGTGTCTTAGCGAAAGGTTTTAGGCGGTCTTTCGCGTAGTTGTTCGGCAAGTGATAAACCCACGACCAAGAAGGTGTCGCTAAGGAATTTGGATCGACTGGCGATACGTAACGAGCGGAAAAGCCGTCCGGAGGATCTTCGAAGCACAATCCCATTGCTGCGCGACAGGCAACATCCCACTCTGGCCGCACAAGCTTGCTCCGCTCGCGGTCAAATGACGGCGTCTCCACATATTCCATTGCGAGTTCTCGGTCCAAGATGAACATCGCGTTAAATGGATAGTCCAGATTGACGAACGTATACCCATCTAGATGCACACTGTTTCTTGAGCCTAGATCGGTTATACCGATCTGATCAAGCAGATAGAGGCGATTATCAGCGTCGTTGTATTCAATGCGCTGAAATGAAGGTATCAACCTTCTCGCCTTGAGCATCTCTCGATAATGGATGAAATAGCAGAAATTATCAAAAGAAAGCAAAACATCATCTTCGACGTATATGAAATGAGTGTACGTCGATTCGGCTTTTAGGAACCTATCCGAAATAAGATGTTTGTGGCTCCATGGCAGGAGCCAAGGATTAGCAAGTTTTGGGTAGCTCTCAATCAAAAGGCTCTTTTTTGACTTTGAACGTACGGGAAACGGTTTGAAAAGCGGTGCACACAAGTTCGTAATCTGTTTGAGCGATTCGTCTCGGTCAATATTGGTGACGATGAAAATATCCAAAAGATCCACAGGATATTCACAAAGCGCTCGAACGACTTGAAAAAGGTATTGGAGGCGTGTCTCTCGAAAATGAAAAGTCACCGCAACCATAATTCTAATGGGACATTCGGTTCCATAAAGCATGATTTACCTTCAAGCCATCAGGGCACTGCGTAATTCCTGCAAGACATTCAAATAATATCATATTTAGATCCCGCAAAAAGTCATTTTATAAGCGATTGTCGTCGCCCTAAAGCCCGCCAGATGGAGTTCGACGCCGACCTGTAGAGGGACGAAGCATTCACGGATGAGCAGATTATCGCGGTTTTGAAGGGAGCACATGAGGCTTGGAAGGGCGAATTCGCGGCATGGACGCAATTGAATTTGCTGGAGAAGGAGAAAGCAAAGAACAAGCTTCTGGCCAAGCAGATGCTTGATGAGGCCGTCCTTCTGTCAGGCCGACGTAGAAAATTGCCTCCTGACGAGACAAGCAATTGCCGCCCCCAACACATTTTAGAATAGAGGTTTTATGCAGCGGCTGAGTTCAGGTCCTCTCCGGGTCCGCAAGCGGCAAAGAGAAATGCGCCAGAGGCAGCTCACCGGAGCTAGCGCTTCGACTCAACGAGATGGGGCGGGTAGCGAACGAATTGAAGCAATGAATCGTTCGGGCGCCACCCGTCGCGCGTGTTGGAGCGCGGATACTGCCGCAATCCGCGGTGAGTCCGTGGTGAATGTGAATAAATAGCTATCGACGATAGCTTCGCCGATCGGCCGTGAACCGCGTGCTGCAGCAAAACGGCTGAACCGCGCGATCCGGCTCAGATAAAGCTTAGCGGATGCTTGCTTGTAACCGAGCGAGGAGGCCAGCGAGTTCATGCCACGGCGCATATCGGTGTGGCCGGTCGCAATCCACACCCGCACGCCCGACGCAATGGGGATCACCGTAAGCGTCCATCTGCCAGCACCGCCACAGTGGCCTTCAGCGTCGCCGCGCCGACCGTACCCGTGATCCGCATCCGAGCCCCGGCAGCAAACTCGCTCTCGATCGACCCGCCGCTGCTGTCCGGCGCGACTGGACAAGGCGTCGAACCCGACTCCGCGACCACCATCGCCGGCACGAAGCCACGTTGGGCGGCATCCTCGGCTCAGGCCGGAAACGACCGTCGCCATCTCAGCAGCAATGTCCGCGAAACGCCATACCGCGGCGCTGTTGCCGCGACTTGGCGCGGCGCCTGTAAGCTCTCCATGACCAGGAAGAAAGAATCGCTATCCACTTCAGTAACACTGTGACCTGAGGCAATACGCGCGTCAAAGTCGGACATCGCTTGACATCTCCGCGAGCTCCATGCAAGAAAAAGACCGGACGTTGCCGTTCCCTCGCAAAGTCGCCGTGTACCCCGAAGGTGGAGAAATCAACCCGGCATCGGCGACAAGGGCCGCTACCACTTCGGACGCGGAACTAAGCGCATTACGAATCGCTGCCTTGCTCAAGAAAGCCGTCAATTCTCCTGCGGTAGCTTTTCACCAGCACACAAGGGGCGGGCGCGCGTCGTTGAACTCATGGCGAGTGCCCCGTTGGCCTGCAGCAGAGGGGCGGCTCCGTGGACCTAGGAGGATTATCATTTGCATTTATATATTATTTTGAATTTAATTCGGGCATTCAACTTATTGGCCCACGATCCTTGTTGGACGCCAGACGCCTAACTAGAGGCATGGTCACCAGCGGGAATACCAGCGCAGAGCATCGGCTTTACTGGGTCCCAAATATATAGGTCAGTGTTCCGATGGTGGGCTTAGTTCCGAATTCGTCCGAATGTGAAGACGCCCCTTCGATTACGATCGGCATCCCGACTTTCAACCGGGCTAATTGGCTGAAGGACTGCGTCCTTTCTGTGCTCGCGCAATCTTACCAACGATATGAAATCATCGTATCGGACAATGCGTCGACAGACGAAACAGCTGGACTGCTCCGCCAATTCAGCGCCCCCCAGCTGCGAACAGTCACTCAGGAACGAAACTTGGGTCCTATTCCCAATTGGAACGTCTGCGTAAGGGAGGCAAGAGGAGATTACATTGTCATTGTGCCAGATGACGACCGGATCGCTCCGTGGATGCTGGATCGCTGTGTTTCGCTTGTAAGAACGGACCCGAGTCTCGCAGTTATAATCGGAATTGGCGACGTTTACTTGGTGGCTGACCGGCGGACATTACCTGCGGTCGGCAGTCGAAGGCTCGCGACCGGCATCTGGGACGGGATTGATGTCCTGGAGGAATACCTAAAAGGTCGCATATCCGCACACGTCTGCACCATAATGTTTCGAACTGAGGCGCTCAGGGCCATAGGAGGCTGGCCTCTCGATTGGCCTTTCGCTGGCGATTTGGCGACTTGGATGCCAATCTTGCTGTCCGGCAGAGTCGGTCTCATCAACGAAAGCTGCGGGGTTTATTGCCAGCACGCTGAGACGCAAACATCGAAATTTGATATCGAACTTCGCCTGAATGATCTGCGGAGGATCGTCCAACTAATAAGTGAAAGAGCTGATGAAGACGTGAGGGATCCAAAGAGGCGGCGCGCACTTGCATCGCTAGCCAAAGCATACTTCGCGCACCACGCCTTTGGCATTATCGGATCAAGACGGAAAGCGAATGCGACCTTGCGAGACTTGCTCCCTATCCTCTGGCGATGGCGTTGGGACTTAAGCGCAGGCTTGATGCACATCGAATTGGGAGATCTTTTGCCTGTGGCAAGATCCCTGGCTTTGATACTTCTTCCGGCGCCCCTAACTCAGATCGTTCGTCGGGGCATTCGGAGGTTGCGACGGAAGCGGCATTATCCTACTTTCAACGATAAGTGGATGATCTGACGCTCAATTTTCTTGAGCCGTATCTTTCAAGTTATCCACAACGATCAATCGTCCCGGAGCTGGTTTGGTGTTGACGCTCTCTCAAACTTCTCAAACCAGATCTCACGCGTGTCAATCCAGCTTGAGAACGGACGGAGAGTTCCTTGTGCAACTCCGACCGGCAACATAGCTGGGTTTTTCGTTCTCGCGATGATCAATAGTTCCGGTGGACGCTAACAGGTCGGCCGGCGCCGCCTCCGAAATCCTTTCGAGCCAAATCTCACGCCACCATGAGTAGATGCTTCTTGGACAGAACATTCGGTTGTGGCTGTAGCGAGATTGGCAGCATACTCCCTCTAACTGCACGGCCGGGGTTTTTAGCCTGATCATTCTTCCCGTCTTTTCATCGATGAAGCTATTCACCCTCGCCCTAACGCGGTAAGTTCGTCCGCAATAAGGCACCAGTTCTGCATCGAAGCCCAATCCTCGATTTTTGCCCGCTGTATCGAGTGATGCCAGGATCTCCTCGAACGATTTTACACGGACTAACTCACCGGGCTGCAGATTCAGGTCACACGCTGGAGTGGGAGCTCCGAACGGTATATTTCCTTGCCTTCTCGGAAACGGAAAACCGCCCCTCATTCCTTGGAAGCGATCATAGAGCCAACGACCTGGTCGCCCCAGCCTCCCGCGGTACGCAAGCGAACCGAAATAATATCCGACGTAGGCAAGGCCGATGAAGATCCGGCCCAATGTAGCATTCCCGGACGTATAATCCTCAACGTATTGCCTGACGTCCCACCAAGGCAGCGGCGCGGTGTAGTCGAGCAATCGAGTCGCCTGGCAACGGTATATTGGCTCGCCATCAGCGTCGCGGACATCCGTCGCTTTGCAAACGTCATCCTCGGTGCACATAGCCGAGCCGATCATGCCACTAGATGGGGCACAAGATCGTGACGAGGACTTCGCCGAAGTCAATCCGCCTATGACGGGCCTGAGCCACGCTTCCTTCCAAAAGATCAGGCAGGCGGCCTGGCAATTGCCGTATGCTTTGCCATCACAACGAAGATCCAGATGAACGCCGTTCGCGAGCTTTCGTCCAAGCCATTTACCAGTAATCGTATCGCAGGTCTTGTGCGCCCGCTTATAAATCCTGAACGTTTGACCGCAATACTGGAACATTTGCGGCATAAAGGGGAGCCCTTCTAAGCAACCGTCATTGTCGAGCGTGCGCAAGATCTCCTCCTTGCTGCGGACCTCCACCCACTCACCCGATCGTAGCTTGCTCATCTTTTACTCTCCGATGCACTCAGCCAACTTGCTAGTGCTAAACGTTTGATCCGAAAGCTCACTGTGATTAAAAGGTCTTACTACGGCGCGGAAAACGCGCCTCTTATCTCTTTGAAAAGGCCGAAGTAGAATGTCTTCTGTCCCATGAGAAACAGAAGCACCCAGGAATAAACGGCGGCAATAATGCCGCCTCCAATCAGAAGCCTCCAGGAATGCGGGTTCGATCCTTCGAGATAATGCTGGACCGCGAGAGCGAGCGCCGCTGCCACACTGGCGGCGACCAGTGGACGGCCCGCCGCCACGAGTAGATCCCGTGGAGAAATCTGCGTTCCATGCAGGCACCAAATTATGTGCGGGACAAGCCACAACGTCATTGCCGCCGAATAAGCAAACGCCACGCCGCGAGGCCCGTACGGCAATCCGATGATGTAGGCCGCGATGACCAGCGGAGCAATCACGAGCGCGATCTTCAGGCTCCGCATCTGTAGCCCGATCGAATAGAGCAGCCATGCCATCGGATTGATGATGCCGAAGATCAGGATAGTCGGAGTCAGGAAGCGGAAGATGACCGCAACTTCCGTCCACTTCGGACCGAGCAGCAAGCCCACTATATCATCGACGAAGACCGCGCAAAAAATGGTGGTAGGCAAGGTGACTGAAAGGACTAGGACATATCCCTTTAAAAAATAGTTCCTCAATCGTGCAGGCTCGTTCTGGATTCGAGACAATCCAGCAAATGCAACTCCCCCGACTGCCGCGTTGAGTTCTGCGGTAGGGAGATTCACGAGCCGGTAGCCTCGCTCATAAATACCAAGGGCGTCGCCCCCCCAGTATCGGCCCAGCAGCAGCTTCTCGAAATTATAGGCTACATAGATAACGAAACTGTTCAGCGTAACAATTCCGCTGAATCTCAGCATGGTGCCCACTCCCGCGGCTCGGCGGGGCAATCGCGGAATCCATCCGCTGGCCATCCAAACGCAGACCGCGTAGACGGCAGTCGAAACCAACGTCATTCCCAGAATGGACCAATATGCCAGCCCGCCAATCGCCATGCCTATTCCGGCCGCAACGCTCACCAGCTGCGAAAGCAATTCAATGATGGCCAGACTCGTGTATCGCAGTCGACGCTGCAGGAGCGCAGAATGCTGCACCGCTAGCGCTGTCAGGACAAATCCCCCGCCCGTTGCCACAGTCAGCCAGAGCAATCGGGGCTCATGATAAAAGATCACGAGAGCTGGCGCAGTGGCTGCGCAAAGCGCCGCGAGTATCGTTCCGACCAACAGGTTGATCCAGAATAGTGTGGAGATCTGGTCGTCCGTAATGCTGTCGCTTTGCACCGTGGCAGAGGACAGCCCGGCAGTCATGAGAAGTTGAAAGACTCCCGTGACGACTGCCGTCATCGCGACCAATCCAAAATCCTGCGGATCCAGCAGGCGCGCCAAGACAGCCATGGAACCGAGGCGAAGAACGAAATTCGCTGCCTGGCCGCCGAGCTTTGCCAGGCCACCACGAACGATCATCCCCTTCAAGTTTTGCATTACAATCTCCGCAGACGGGCCAGCCCGGCGGCAATGAAGGATTCAGGCGAGTGTGAGCTTTCTCGCCACAAAAGCCTCTGCATACCCGTCTGGCGCCCGGCACTCCATTCCCCTGAGACGCGCCAAGCCGCGAAAGGTCTCCGCATCGAACCACTGTTTGGAGCGCTGGGTACCGAAGTGAAAAATGAGTAAATCTATCTTGCGCTGAATTGCAGCCGCAGAGACTGGCATATAGAAATTGGGCCTTTCCATATCGCCATCCCACTTCGGAATCTCGTACTCAAGAATGAGATGATCGCGAAATGTATTCCAGGTGAGCTGGGCGACCTGGCGATGGTCCTGATGTGCGTCTTCTTGTCGGTGCGTGAGGATTACGTCGGGCCTGACGCGATCTTTCAACGCCTCGAACCAGTTCTTGATTTGCACACCCTGCTCCGGAAAGTAACCATCGCGAAACTCCAGAGTTTCGATCCGATGACTCGCGCCTGCAGCCAGAAAGTCAGCGGCAGAGGCCTTCGCTTCGCGCTCGCGCTCACTCCCGCCACTGAGCACGCACCAGTGAACATCAAGGCGGATGCCTTGATCCATCAAGCTCAAAAGTGTTCCTCCTGCACCAATCTCGATGTCATCTGAATGTGCGCCCAGGCATAAGACTGACAGGCGCTCTCCGGCCGCCGCGAGTTGAAGTCCCCTCATGAGGCCGCCTGCGTGCGCGCTTTGGTAAGAATCTTCCAGGGCATTTCGCCGCGCTCAATCATCTCCTCAAGAACCTGCCGGTCCCGCAGCGTATCCATCGCTCGCCAGAAACCCTCGTATTTGTAGGCCATGAGCTTTCCGGCCTCGATCAGGCGATTAAATGGTTCGAGCACAAGCTCCTCGCCCTCACGTATGTAGTCGAAGATCTCCTTCCGGAAAATGAAGTAGCCCCCATTGATCCAGATCTCGGACTGCTGACTGGAGCGAAAACGCTTGACGGCGTCTCCGCCGTTGAATTCAGCAAGATGAAAATTGAAGGGAGGATGCACGGCAACAAAGCATCCGACCATTCCACTCTTCTTGAACCGCTCGATTATTTCGGGCAATGGCGCGTCGGTCAGGCCATCGCTGTAATTTGCGAGAAAGATATCCTCGTTCTCAACGAGGGAGCGCACCGCCATCAAGCGCTGACCGATGTTTCGCCAAATGCCGGTGTCAACCAGCGAAACATGCCAATCCGGTGGCTGCTCGCCGATGACCTCAACCTTCCTGCCAAAGTTGGAAACAACGCAATCGCTGTGAGCCCAGCGATCCGAGTTGAGGAAATATTCCTTGATCACATTGGCCTTGTAGCCCAGGCACAGTATGAAATCGCGATGACCATACTGACTATAGTATTGCATAACATGCCACAGCATCGGGTGCTGGCCGACGGGTACCATCGGCTTCGGAATGCTTTCAGAATATTCTCGGATGCGGGTCCCGAGCCCTCCACAGAACAGCACAACTTTCATGGCCAGCGCTTCCCATGTTTCTGCCGACCGTTTCGGTCGCTACGATCGCCAAGAGCGGATCCTACAAGTCTCGATTTAAATACATAATTCTCGCTAGTTGAATAGCCGCATTTTAATATGGCGACACCAATTAATCAATATTTTTTGGAAATTAATTTGAAATTTCGCTCTTAAGGATTATCATCATTGAAATTTGGATGCATTTTAATGCCGATCGGGCAATTATGGAGGAAGTGGAGTGATTATAACCGAAACCAAACTTAAAGGAGCCTACATTATCGATATTGAACGCCGCGAGGATCCGCGCGGTTTTTTTGCGCGAGCCTTTTGCCAGAGAGAGTTTAAGACCCTCGGGCTCAATCCGGTCATCGCGCAGGCGAATATCGCGTCAAACATCCGGCGGGGAACCCTGCGCGGCATGCACTTTCAGTTTCCGCCGGCGTCGGAGACGAAAGTCGTTCGTTGCACGCGCGGCGCCATCCTCGACATCATCGTCGACCTGCGTCCCGAAAGCCCGACCTATCTGCAACATGTCGCTGTCGAACTGAACGAGAGCAACCAGCGGGCGCTCTACGTGCCGGAACGTTTTGCTCACGGTTATCAGACTCTCGTCGACAACACCGATACCAGTTACCAGGTGGGGGAGTTCTATACGCCCGAGGCGGAGAGCGGGCTGATGTATAACGATCCCTGGCTTGGATTGACGTGGCCGCTTCCCGTTTCCGTGATCTCGGAGAAGGATCAGAAATTTCGCTTACTCAGCGAGGTCGAATCCGAACTGAAAGGGCGGATGGAGCTCGCCGACATCGAAGGTTGACGCCGACGGCGCGTTGCTCGCAACCCCTGACCGACCCTTCCCAATTGAAAGAATCTACGATGATACTCGTCGACCACTCACTGCAAGCTCGTCATGCAGCAGGAAAGCCAATCCGTGTCGGCCTTCTCGGCGCGGGCTTCATGGCTCAGGGGCTTACCAATCAAATAAACAACAGTGTTCCTGGAATGCGGGTCGTTGCCATGTACAGCCGAAAGCCCCAGCGCGGGCGTGACGTGTTCGGCTATTCCGGCCAGACCGACGTCGTTGACGTGGACAGCCAAGGGCGGCTCGACAAAGCCATTGCCGCCGGCGTTCCGGCGGTTACCGAGGACGCATTCCTGCTCGCCAAATCGGATCTGGTTGACGTGATCGTCGACGTGACCGGATCGGTTGAGCTCGGCGCCCAAGTCGCGCTGGAAGCCTTCAAGCACCAGAAAACCGTCGTCCTCATGAACGCGGAGATTGACGCGACTATCGGGCCCATCTTGCAGGTCTATGCAAGGAAGTACGGCGGCGCCTTGTCCGCATGCGATGGCGACGAACCGGGAGTGCAAATGAACCTGGTTCGATGGGTAAAGGGGCTTGGCTTGATCCCGCGCGTTGTCGGCAACATCAAGGGACTTCAGGACCCGTATCGCAACCCCACCACCCAGAAGGGATTTGCCGAGCAATGGGGACAGAATCCAGCCATGGTCACCAGCTTTGCCGACGGATCCAAGATCAGCTTCGAGCAAACGATCGTGGCCAATGCTACCGGCTTCAAGGTTAGATCACGCGGCATGTCGCGCGGGCTGGAATATCGCGGCGACGTCATGAAGATCGGCACACTTTACGATATAGACGAAGTCCGCGCCCTGGGTGGAATCATCGACTATCTCGTGGGCACACCACTCACCAAGGTTTACGTGCTAGCCGAGCACACCGATCCAAAGCAACAGAAGTACTTGAGTTTGTACAAAATGGGTGGAGGCCCCCTGTACTCATTCTTCACTCCATATCACCTCGTTCATTTCGAAGTGCCGAACTCGATAGCCCGTGCGTTCCTCTTCAAAGATTTGGTCGCCCCTCCCATCGCCGGTCCGGTTGTCGAGGTCTGTGCTGTCGCCAAGCGCGATTTGGAGGCGGGCGAGGTCCTCGATGACTATGGGATGTACATGACCTATGGCGAAGCCGTGAACTCCGAGGAAATGAGCCAAATGCAATACCTTCCTGAAGGTCTCGTAGAGGGTTGCAAGTTGCGGCACGCAGTCAAAAGGGATGCAGTCCTGACCTATGCGGATGTCGATCTACCGCCGGGTCGCCTGGCCGACAAGCTGCGGGCAGAACAATACAAGCACTTCAACGGACACACTTGGCTTGAGCAACGGATCGCCCGGCATGCCTCGTTCGCTCTCACGGCGTGAAGGGCTGGATGATGACCACGTTTGCCGCGTCCGCATCGCGAGGAGGCCACTCGCCCGCCCTACTCGTTGATCCTGAGCGACCGGATCTTCGCATGAATGTTCATCGAGAAGCCACACCCGACGCAATCGGCGGCTGCATCCAAGCCGCGGCGCGTCGTCCCATCTTGATCCCCGACAGTTCAATGTATCGATACGTGAGTTCTGAAACGACTATCGTGGCGGGTATGCTCAGGCATGAAAGCAGCAACATCCCAGGAGGAGTCCCGGAGTAGCTGAAGACGAGCCAAACGATTGCTGAAATGACCGGGTAGTGACAGAGAAAGATCGAATAGGAGCGCAAACCAAAGTATTGCGCCACGGGATTTGTCAACGCGCAGGAGTATATATCGCCACCAAGTCCCGGCCGTTCATGGCACTTCGGCGGAAGACCAAAAAATACAATAAACCAGATCAGGAGCGGTCGCAGATCACGCAACGGAAAAAAGACGATCGCCAAAGCCACGGCCGGAACAAGCCAATTATGACCTTCCACATACGGGTAGGTCAGTCGACTCACAATTCCCGCAACGAAGTAACTAGCTGCAAGCGGCAAGGCTCCGGGCTGAGCAGTGCCGACAAAATTTCTGAACCACAATTCACAAATCGCAACGGCAATGGCCAATAGCGGGAGGAATAAGTCATTTCGGATAACGCAAATTATCAGCGGCGCAACGAGATAGAATTGCCATTCCAGCGAAATGCTCCAGGCGGGCATGTTGAATGCGTACTCCGAATACGGCAACGCTGCATTGGAAATGGCACCGTGCAGCATCGTGGCATGCGCGAGAAAGTGTGACCAGAAGTACTTATGATTGCTTGCGGCGACATCATTCACAACCCTTGCGAATTCGGGATCGTTAAAACCAGGAGCGGCTAGCGAAATGGCAAGCAGGTCGTTGGCAAAGAAACCAATAATGCAGGTGGTTGCAAACAACGGAAACAGTCGTGCAAAGCGCTGCACAAGATAAACCGGATATGCTTGCGATTTTTCAACGACAACGTGCGTGATCACGAAGCCGCTGACGATAAGAAAGACGAGGACAGCGGGTGGGCCCAACGATCTGAACTGTGCCGCCAATGCTCCCGTATTGAAGCCCGAACAGTATGCGAGGTGCGCCAAGACCACGGCCCACGCCAGCCAGCCTCGCAGTCCCTCGATCGCTCGAAACTTTTTCAGCGTGGCGCCCTTTCCCTATTTCGTTGGAATCGAAAAGGATGGCACTTGTCGCTAACATCGGTTCAGAGAATGTTATTTCCATTTGTCGGGATTTTGGCGTTTTGGCGTCTGGTCATTAACAAATCTAAATTTTCCGGCTTTGGCTCAAAATAAGGTGACGACTATCGCGGCGCCTCGCAACGCCAGAGCCCTTCTCGGCTTATAGTCCTAATGAAAGCTCGGCTGGCCGCTACTCGAGAGCTTCCGCTATTTGGTGATTTTCAAGAAGAAAGCGACCTTGCAATGCCTTACCCGCGACATTGTCGGCAACTTCGGCGAATGACGCCCCGAAGCAACGCCCGAATCCAGGCAGTCAGCGCGGGCCTGCGCTAGCGGAACCGCGGGGCGCAACAGCAGTATACCCGCGCTGGCTTCCCGCTCACCCGGCTTTCGTCTACGGTGAGCCGAGCATTCAAGACACCGCTGCGAGCTGCAGTCTCGTGCGGCGTAAGTCGCTACTAAGAATTCTCTCCGCCAGCAGTTTCCGAATATGGCCGATGCGTTGATATTGCGGCCCCTCGAACTCCTCCAAAGTCAATTTTGACGAACGATAGACCCTGTAGAGCTGTTCGGCGCCCATCCGAGCGTCCCAGCGCGGCTGGAACCCTGGCAACTTGCGGCGGATCTTTTCGAAGCTCACTCGGTAGGACCGCTCATCTGGACTCGCATCCTCCGCAAACTCCACCGTGGAATTCGGCACCACACTCGCGACGATCTCGGCTAGATCCCGAATTCGATAATTGTGAGCGGTCTGACCGACATTGAATGCCTCATTGAAAACGGATTCGGCAGGCGCCTCCAATGCGGCTATGAAAGCTCGAGAAATATCCTCGATGTGGACGATCGGCCGCCAGGGCGAGCCATCCGATTTCAGGTGAATTCTTCCTGTCGTAAACGCCCATGCAACAAGGTTATTCAGGACAATATCGAAGCGCAGTCGCGGCGAAACTCCGTACGCTGTCGCCGGCCTCAGATACACCGGGCAAAACCCGTCACCGGCCAACGCCGAAATATCACGTTCGGAGGCTACCTTGGATTCTCCGTAGGCCGTTACCGGATTGAGCGCGGCGGTCTCATCGATCATTTCCTCGCCGGCTTTTCCATAGTTGCTGCAGGATGAGGCGAACACGAAACGACGTACGCCGGCATGTTTCGCAATCTCGGCCATGCGAACGCTTGCGCGATGATTGATCTGGTCAGTCAGTTCAGGCCTCAGATTGCCGAGCGGATCGTTGGAGAGCGCGGCTAGATGCAGCACAGCGTCGAAGCCAACGAGATCCGCAACCTCCGCATCTCTGACGTCCTTCCAAATCGTCGGGACCTCGAGAATGCTACCGCCAGCAGCGTATGTACACCGGGAGTAGATATCGCTGTCCATTCCAGCCACCTCGTGACCGGCGCCGACCAGCATTGGCGTCAAGACCGTGCCGATGTAGCCAAGATGACCTGTTACAAGAACTCGCATTGCCATTCTCCATCGCACTCAATTTTATGAATGAAATTCTGCCCGGCTTCGGTGTTTCGGCTTGCGCCCTGTCAAGCGCCGGCCCTCCTATCGGGAAGACCGCGTCGAGCACGCAAAGTGCAGTGCCAGGATGGCTGCACGCACGGCTTCTTCACGGGATGTTGTGGCACAGCAAGAGGACTCATGAAGCCAGAGCCTGCCGTTGCCGCGCGGTCGCAAGTCCTCGTTCGGAGCGCCACCACTTCACAAACTCAGTTAGTCCGAGTTCGAGCGGCACCGTGGCTTGGAACCCTAGCAGACGTTCCATTTTGCCTGTCGACGCCACGCGGCGCAGTACAGGATTGATCGAGTGCTCGGGCGCGATTTGCGGGAGCACGCCGTCATGGCCCATAACGGAAGCCAAGGCCGAAGCGAGCTGCACCAGGCTTGTTTCGATGCCGCTCCCCACGTTGAACACCTCGTCGCTGACCTTTGCTCTCGCCGCAAGGATGGTTGCGCGTGCTGCGTCACGGACATGCACTAAATCCAACGTCTGCTGGTCGTGCCCAACTATCACCGGCGGCGTTCCAGCCTCCACTTCCTCCATCCAGCGGATCAACATCTCGGCGTATCGACCGTGCACGTCCATTCGGCTGCCATACACGTCAAAATATCTCAAAGCGATATAGTCGAGACCATGCATATCGTTATAAGCGCGGAGCAGGCCTTCATTGCAGACCTTGGCCGTTCCACAGACGGTACGGTTTCCATACGGGTTCTGATGCTCCGTCGTCGGAAATTCCTCCGCCGCGCCGTACACCGAAGCGGAGGACGCGGCGATGAACTTCTCGACGTCATACCTGACGCAAAGTTCAAGCAGGTCGAAGGTACCGTTCACCATGACCTCCATGGCAAGACGCGGTTCGGCCATGCAATGAGCGCTGCATGGTGCAGCGTGGTGAAAGATGATGTTGGCTCCCTTCACAAGAGCTTCCACCAACTTGGTGTCGCGTAAATCGCCGCGGACCAATCGCACGGGTCCTCGATTAAGCGACTTCCTAAGATTCTCCGGTCGGCCGGTCGTCATATTGTCTAGCGCGACGATCTCGACGCAGCCTTCGTCGCACAACAAATCTACGATATGCGAACCGATGAATCCGGCACCTCCGGTAACGAGAACGCGTTTGCCCTTGAGATCCATCCTGACCGCTCTCCTTGTTCTAGGCCAATCGGCCATATCGAGGCATTTTGTCCTGAAATGCCCAATTGCTTCGGAATATTTGCGTCTCTCCTGTCGCGGCCTTTCTCACTTCGGCGGCAACAATGCCGGGTCGCTCCGGCAACAGCTCGGGATAAATGGGAAGCGATAGAAACTCACGCGCAAGCCTCTCACTTACAGGCAGATCGCCGATGCGATATCCGAGTTCTACGTAGCTCTGTTGTAGATGGACCGGAACAGGGTAATGAATGCCAACGCCGATCCCCGCGCGGTCCAGCATGGCAAGATTCTGATCGCGATGCCGAAGCCTAAGGGCGTAGATATGATAGACATGCCGGCTGTGGCTGGGCGGCCGCGGACGCGCGAGTGCCAGATTGGACAGCTCCTGATCATACTTCGCGGCGATCAATCGACGTGCCTCGGTACAGGCTTCGATGTCGTCCATCTTTACGTTCAGTATTGCCGCCTGAACTTCGTCTATTCGGCCATCGTATCTTGCGACAATATGATTTCGATCGTCCTCCGGCGTTCGATCGAGGAGCGCGGACACGCGTCGCGCAAGTTCCGGCTGATCGCTAACAACTGCTCCGGCCTCGCCATGAGCTCCGAGATTCTTGTCGGGATAGAAGCTGAAGCAGCCGAAATCTCCGATCGAGCCGGCACGCCTTCTCTTGTACACAGCACCATGCGCCTGCGCAGCGTCCTCGATTACAAAGAGACCATGGCGGCGGGCAATCGACATAATTGGATCCATGTCCGCCATAAGCCCATGCAGACGGGCCGGCAGGATCGCCCTCGTTTTGTTCGTAATCGCAGCCTCGATCAGAGCAGGGTTCATCGTCCAGGTGATTGGATCAACGTCCAGAAAGGCAGGTGTTGCACCGCAGCTGATAATGGCGGCCGTCGCCGTGACGAAATTCTCGAGACCGTGATCACCTCATTGCCCGGCCGCACTCCAGCAGCCAGCAATGCAAGACGGAGCGCCGATGCACCACTGTTAACGGCGCTGCAGCAAGCAACGTTGCAGTAATCCGCGAAGCGCTTCCCGAAAGCGCCCGCTTCACGTCTCCATGTGGACCGTTCGTCTCGAATGGCACGCGCGATCGCAGCGTCGATTTGCGATCCGACTGTCCGAGCTTGTGCTTTCAAATCCAAGAAGGGTATCAAATCGGTTACTCGCCGTCGAACAACCCAAACATATTTAATAGCATTATTCTATTTAAATCAAATCACAAATGACAAAAATAGAATCGCAGTCGACGAAACACCGACCGCATATTTTCGAGCGGCACTGCTACCGCGAAATCGGATTAAATAGCCCGAAAGCCAGCCATGGGAGATTGGTCCGTAGGGACCATTTGGATAGGGCAAAGTTTGCGCCCCCAATCTGAGGCTCCGAACGGTCGACTCGGCTTTATCGAATAAAATGCGCGACTTCATTCAGATACTTGCCGTAGCCGCTTTTCTCCAAGGGCCCGGCGAGCGCGGCGACTTGATCGCGATCGATAAAGCCCTGCCTCAGGGCAATTTCCTCCAGACAGGCAACCTTCATCCCCTGTCGCTTTTCGAGCGTCTGCACGAACATTGCGGCATCGATCAGCGATTCCACCGTGCCTGTATCGAGCCAGGCGAAACCTCGCCCCATCCGCTCTACATGGAGCTTCTTGGCCGAAAGATAGCGCATCTGCAGATCAGTGATCTCGAGTTCGCCGCGCGACGACGGTTTGACGCGTCGTGCGTAGCGCACGACGTTGTTGTCGAAGAAGTAGAGACCAGTGATCGCCCAGTTCGAACTCGGCTGCTTCGGCTTCTCCTCAATTCGTAGCGGATGGTCGACCTCGTCAAATGTGACGACGCCATACCTCCCCGGATCCCGCACGTGATAGGCGAAGACGGTTGCACCTTCCTCACGCTCGGCAGCCCTTGTGAGCAATTCGCTCAAGCCGTCGCCGAAGAAGATATTATCTCCAAGCACCATCGCAACGCGATCGCCGCCGATGAAGTCGGCGCCAATAATGAACGCATCCGCGAGACCGGCGGGTCGCGGCTGCTCCGCGTAACTTAGCCTAATTCCCCATTGACTGCCGTCCCCCAGCAAGTGCTCGAACTGACACCGGTCTGATGGCGTGGTTATGATAAGAATCTCGCGCACGCCTGCCAGCATCAGCGTCGACAATGGATAGTAGATCATCGGCTTGTCATAGATGGGCAGTAACTGCTTGCTGACCGCTCTCGTGATTGGATACAGTCGAGTTCCGCTGCCCCCAGCCAGCACAATTCCTTTCAGCATCGATTCCACCTTCCGCGAGTTGGTCGAGACAGATTTCGAGAGAACAAGGCCATAACGGCAATCGAATGCCTAAGACGCGCTCGGCCTTGGATGAATCGAGGCGCGAATTCCGTGGCCTTCGCGCGGCGGTCCGGTACTGCTCGCTCGTAATCGCCTCAAGCTGCGGCACTCGGATTCCGCGATGAGCGAGCAAGGCGAAAATTGCTTGGGCAAACCCATGCCAAGTCGTCTCACCTTGTCCGGCAAGATGAAAGATGCCGGCCATGGCTCTACGATCGTGGGTTAGCAGCCGCCCCGAGAGCTGAAGGATCGCCGACGCAAGGTCGAGCGCGGAAGTTGGATTTCCGCGTTGGTCCTGAACGACTCTGACGACCGGTTGCGATTCACAGAGCCGCAGCATCGTCCGAACAAAGTTGTTGCCATAGGGACTATATAGCCATGAAGTGCGAACTACCGTTGCGAGCGGGTGAGCCCCTAGAACGGCCGCTTCGCCAGCGAGCTTCGATGCGCCGTACACATTCAACGGCGCTGGAACATCGCTTTCGTCGTAGGCATCGAGCTTTGTGCCGTCAAAGACATAGTCGGTTGAGATGTGGATGAACGGTATATTCATTTGCCATGCGACATCGGCCAACGCGGCGGCTGCGTCGCGATTAATACTGAACGCTCTTGCTACTTCCGATTCTGCTAGGTCCACCGCCGTGTAAGCGGCAGCGTTGATGATCATGGACGGTGCGAATGGATCGATCGCTCGACGGAGTTCCCCATGAGCCTCCAGATTGAATTCGCCGCGTCCAAGAGAGACCACCGGCATGCTGTGCAGCGCCGCGAGGTCATGAAGACACCTTGCCAACTGACCGTTGCGACCAGCAATCAGAATGGGCCTTCCGTCATTTGCAGCCTCAGTGTTGTGTAGCCAAGAGCCCTAGACGCGAGCCGTCATAAACGCCGCTGCGGGCACGCTCCCACCACGCGCGGCTCTTCAGATACCATGCGACTGTTTCGGTCAGCCCCTGCTCGAACGTCCTTGTGGGCCGCCAGCCGAGCTCACGGCGAGCTTTCGATGCGTCAATCGCGTAGCGGACATCGTGTCCCGGACGATCCGGCACGAAGGTGATCATCGATCGTCTAGATGCCGGACCGGGATACAGTCTGTCGACAACGTCGCAGATCTGGGTGACCACGTCGAGGTTGGAGCGTTCGCTATCGCCGCCGAAATTGTACTTCTCGCCAGGCTTGCCGTCCGACAGAAGCGTGATCAAACCTGCCGCATGATCTTCAACATGCAGCCAGTCGCGTACGTTTCGGCCGTCGCCGTATACCGGCAGCGGCTTGCGCTCGATCGCATTAAGAATCATCAAAGGGATGAGCTTTTCTGGAAACTGAAACGGGCCGTAGTTGTTCGAGCAATTCGACACAATGACCGGCAGGTCATAGGTCTTGAACCAAGCAAGCGCGAGATGATCCGAGGCTGCCTTGCTCGCTGAATAGGGCGAGCTCGGCTGGTAAGGCGTTTCCTCCCGGAAGTAGTCGGCAAGTCCGAGTGAGCCGTAGACCTCGTCTGTCGAGACGTGAACGAAGCGAAACCGCTTTCGTCGTGGCACCGAGAGGCCCTCATAGTATTTTCTGGCTGCTTCCAACAACGTGTAGGTGCCCACGATATTCGTGGCGATGAAAGCGGCCGAGCCGGTGATCGAACGGTCGACGTGACTCTCGGCTGCGAGGTGAATGATCGCGTCAGGCTGGTAGCTACTGAACACGAAATCCATGGCCTCGCGGTCGCAGATATCCTGCTGCTCGAATAAGTATGACTTTAGCCCCTCGATAGACGCCAACGAGGCTGAGTTGGCCGCATACGTCAGCTTGTCGACATTGATCACTGCGGCGCCCTTCTGCAGCACCAAGCTACGGCACACTGCAGAGCCGATAAATCCCGCTCCCCCGGTCACCACAACGCGCATCTGACCGCTCTCCGTCACTCGAAAATGGCCGTAAGCTGGTCCAGCCTGGGCAGGGACCTGTCTTTTGGCGACACTTGGGCCTCGACTGTTGTCACCGGCCACTCGATCGCCAGTGCCGGATCGGCCCAATAGAGCCCTCCGTCATGGCTCGGAGCGTAGACCTGGTCGACCTTGTAGAACACGACGGTCTCAGGTTGCAGCGTGCAGAAACCGTGCGCGAAACCTTTCGGGACAAGCAGTTGCTCACCCGTTTGGCTATCCAGCTTGACCGCAATATGCTTTCCGTAGGTCGCCGACGAAAGCCGAAGATCGACCACGACATCGAGGATAGCGCCGCTTAGCACTCGTATGAGCTTGGACTGGGCGAACGGCGGCCGCTGGAAGTGCAAGCCCCGGACTGTGCCAACCTTATCTGAGCTGGATTGATTGTCCTGAACGAAATCTACGAGAATCCCCTTCTCTGCGAACGCCCTTCGCTGAAACGTCTCACAGAAGTAGCCCCGGGCATCGGATAGTCGATCCGTGCGAATCATCTTGACATCTGGAATCTCTAAAGACCGCACTTCGAGCATAGAAGCGTCCTCAGGTACATGGTGCTCAACCCTGCCAGAAGGCCACGAGCCGGGTTCGCAGCGTCTCGCTATGTCAACAAAAACGCGGCCCATTCAAGCATTCGACGTCGTTGAATAATCGGGGAGGCGGCCGATAAGCTTTCTACCTTCTTCGTGAGCCCAGCCGGGCCACACTTTAACTGCAAAATCAGATCTCATTTTAATTCCATTCGCCGGCCACTCTCCGCGCCGGCGGATAAAGAAACGTTTTCCCGCAACAATCGTCCAATTAATAACAGAATAATATTTAATTTTGCAATCATATTTTTTTGCGATATATTCAATTAATAAATCATGTGGAACGCTCGTATGCGGGCGGCCAATCCGACATGCTCCCGACTCAGACAGGTACCCGATGCTCCAGAGCAATCTTTTACCGACCGACAGAACGCGACTGCCTCTGGGCGAGCAGGCCCAGTCGAACCAAATCAACGGCGGGGAAATCGGCGATCTCATCAAGTTCGCGGTTGTCTTTCTAAGACGTCGATATCTTATGATCATCGTCACCGCGGCTCTCGTATTCGCTGCCGCGATGTTCTACCTGCGGTTCGCTCCCCCAACCTACACAGCTCAAGTACAAATCCTACTGTCCAATCCTCGAGCCCAGTTCGTTCAGCAGCAGTCACTCCTTCCAGAGCCCGTCGTCGACGCGGCTCAAATCGAAACGCAACTGCAAATGATAAGGTCGCGGGGAATTGCAGCGGCAGTCATAACGCAGCTGGAGCTCGCCAACGATCCGGACCTTACCAGTTCACGGTGGTCCTTCAGCTCGCTACTGCATCGCATTCGAAACCGCGGAAAGCAGCCGGAGCACGCTTCGAAGGCTGATGCGCCTAACGAAGGCGCGATAGACGCCTTGTTGGATAGGCTCTCGGCCTACAGGATCGGATTTAGCAAGGTCATCGAGGTCAGCTACAGTTCGAGCAACCCGGAACGCGCGGCGGCGATCGCCAACGCAGTGGCTAATGCGTACATTAACGACCAGATGAATGCGAAATTCGAGGCTACGCGAACGGCAGCCAGTTGGTTGCAGGAACGTCTCCACAACCTCAATGAGCAAGCACTGACGGCCGAACGCGCCGTGAGCGCATATAAATCCCAGAACAACATCGTCTCGACCGGCGGAAAATCGATTGACGAACAGCCCGTCAACGATCTCAACGCCCGATTGGTAGCCGCCCGAACCCAGACCTCCGATGCACAGGTCAAGTTCAACCGCTACGAGGCGGTCCTGCGCGCCAATGCAGCTGGCTCAACCACCATCAGCGCCCCTGACGCGGCGAGCGCCGATGTCCTCCAGAGCCCGATTATCAATACGCTTCGCCAGCAGTATCTCGAGTTGTCACGTCGCGAAGCCGATTGGTCAGCCCGGTTCGGCCGCGATCATTTGGCGGTTGTCAACCTGCGGACTCGGATACGCGACATTCGCACGTCCATCCTCGAAGAAGTTAAGAGGCTCGCCGAAACCAGCAAAAACGAATTGGAGGCCGCTCAGCAGCGGCAGCAGGAACTCGAGAAGCAACTTGCGCGAGCCGTCTCGCAATCGCGCCTGACGAACTCAGCAGAACTGACCATACGGGAGTTGGAGAGCCGAGCGAAAAGTCTGCGCGCCATGCATGAGGCGTTTCTCCAGCACTCCATGGGGGCGACTCAGCAGGAGACATATCCGATTTCGGAGGCACGGGTGGTCTTTCCCGCCTCACCGCCAGAGCGCAAGAGCAAGCCGAAGGCAAACTTGGTGCTCGGCTTCGGCCTAGCCGCCGGACTCGCACTCGGAATCGGCTTGGCTCTTTTGAGAGACGTTTTGGACAGAGTTTTCCGCACGTCCTCACAGGTGGAGACCGCACTGGAGCTACCGTGCTTGTCGCTGGTGCCCTTGCTGTCGCCTCCGAAGGCGCAGAAGTCAACGGTCCGATCGCAGCAATCGGATGAGGATCTGCGATCACGCACGATGTCAAATGTACCGACGCTCCACCGGGCCGTCATCGGAATGCCCCTCTCCCGCTTCACGGAAGCTATCCGTTCGATCAAGCTTGCCATAGACCACACCCCTGCAAAGGCGTCGAACCAAGTGATCGGAATCACGTCGGCTCTGCCAAATGAAGGCAAGACGACGATTGCAGCCTCTCTAGCTCACCTCATCGGACATAGCGGCAAGCGAGCTATTGTCGTCGATTGCGACCTTAGAAACCCTTCACTCTCTGCGGCTATGGCTCCGAAAGCTGCATTCGGTTTACTCGAGGTGGCGAACGGTCAGCGTTCGCTCGAAGAAGCGCTGTGGCACGACCCCAAAACCAATCTCGCATTCTTGCCAGCCGTCCGGCGCGGCCCCATCCTTCATACGAGCGAGATCCTTTCCGCCGAAAACATAAGCAAGCTATTCGACCGTTTGCGGCAGACCTATGACTACGTCATAGTTGATTTCCCGCCACTCTCGCCCCTGGTAGACGTGCGTGTCACTGCGCCGTTGGTCGACTGCTACGTTCTCGTCGTCGAATGGGGACGGACGAAAATCGATGTGGTTCAGCATGCCCTGCATACTGCGCCGACCATCTCCGATTCCTTGATCGGCGTCGTCCTTAACAAGACCGATATAAGGGCAATGGCACGGTACGACGCTCACCGGAGTGATTACTACGATGACAGCAACTACGTCAGATATGGCTTGTCGGTCTCTTAGGATAACCCCCTCTGACTTGCGTCGAGCCAAAACGATGGAGTCGGGCGCCTTCCCCAACATGCCCTTGGTTTGAGCGGGTCAGAGTCAGAAGTGGTGTAAAATGGTTGTCCAGTCTGCAATGCTCGCTGTGCCTGCGGCGGTCGCTGCGGCTTTTGCTGTGGTCGAGAACCTAAAGAGTCCAGTGGTGCTATCGGGCATTCTTGCGGCCGCTATACTGGCCGTCGGCCTCTTCTCCAAGTCATCAACCCTCGCCTCCTTCGCAAGGCTTCTGCGGCCCCTTATAATTCTGGCTCTTGCCGCACCCGTGCTTTGGATCGCACTGCAAGTTGTTCCGATCCCGCTCCGCGGGCTCGGAAATCAGATCTGGGCGACGGCGTCGGCCGCTCTACACCAACCTCTCGCACAAAGGTTCTCGGTTGATGTACACGAGACGGTACTGGCGCTTTCACATTACAACATTGTCCTCGCTGCCGCCCTCGTCACCGCGGTCGTTACTCTGGACACACATCGGGCGGCGCAGGTCCTCTATGTCCTTGTATCGATCACCGCCGTCAGCTGTATATTTTCGATCTGGAGAAACAACAACCTGAGTGGCTCCTGGCCCGCCGAACAAGCTTGGACCGGCTCGACCGCGGCAGCACTTGGTGTCCTTCTCTCCACTGCAATGGCTATCCGTGCGATCGACCAATTGCGGCGGCCTAGACGATCGCCTCGCTCGCCGACAGGACCGCTCGCCATTCTTAGCAGCGCGTTTCTATCATTGATCGTCTCGCTTGTGGCGATCGCACTTTGTAGCGGTTCGACAGCGCTGATTGCCGTGCTGCTCGGGGTGACAGTCGTCCTCACGGTGGTCGCAATTCGCAAATGGTTCTTTGGCCTGTGGGGCAGAGCTGGTGTTCTCTCAACCGCCACCATGTTGTTCGTCGCCAGCCTCACTTTCGTTCCGATCAATCGGAATGCTGACCTGACGATTGCCTTATCGACGCAAACTCGGGCCGCAACCGAGCGGATGCTACAGGACACTCACCCGATCGGGACCGGTGCAGGCACTTTTGTTGTGCTTCTGCCGATTTATGGAGACGTTGGCATGGTCGCAATGCGCGAACGGCCGACCGCTGCCGCGGCGGTCGCGGTCGAAATGGGACGTACGTTCCTCTGCGGGCTATTGATAGTCACCGTCATCAGCGCCTGCATCTTGTTCGGGCGCGCGTTGTCTCGCAATCAGGCTTACCAATATCCAGCCGTCGGCGCAGGCGCTTGCGTATCGTTGACAATACTGGCCTTTGCCGAAAACGGCCTTTTCGATTTATGGACATCACTGTTGGTGGCGGCGGTCTACGGCCTGGCTTTCGCTCAAAGCCTGTCCGGTACAGCCCGCGACGTGGAATCCATCAAGTTGCGGCAGCCTACACAGGACGCCAGCGACCGAGCCACGGCAGCGCGACGCATTCATTCGGCCATCTTCGCTTTCCCATGGCCTCTGACACGCGTTGTTCTGACAATGATCGGATTGCTGTTAGCTGCGCAAGCAGCTTTGATGGTCTCGCAAAGTTGGCCGTTTGGTGATCGCCTCTCTGATACATCGGTTGCCGGTTCGAACGAAGCCTTGATCTCAGCGCACCAATCCACGCGCGGGGATGTCGCCACTGCAACTGGGCGCCTTAAGTCTGACAAGGCTACGGACCCGCAGAACACCGGCCGGTCCACGGACTTAAATGCTTTTTCTGCAGTGCTGGAATACTCGCCCCTTCGAGGCGACGTTTGGCTCATGCTGGCGGCGCTTTCAAAGCAGCACGCGGCGACTTATGACACGACAAGCTTACTTAGGATGTCCTACTATACTGCACCAAACGCGCTGGATCTTATTCCACTACGGCTTTCCGTCGCTCTCGGCATCGACGCTGCGATCAAGGATCCTGAGCTACGAGATCTTATCCGGCGCGACCTTAAAGTTGCGATTACCGGCCGGACCGCACTCGGGCCAGCTATCGCCGCCGCATACCAATCGGCATCGGCAGACGGCAGGGCGCTTGCCGAGAGCTCGATTTCGGAGCTCGACCCAAGCTACCTCCACAAGTTGCGCTCGCAAGGCCCATAGCGTTTTCCAGCAGTGTGTCCGATCGCACCCAGATCGGTCCTGATTGATAATCGGGCCCGGGCGTTCAAGATCCGATTAAATTTATCAAATCAGGTCAATTCAGGTTGAATAATATATTTAAATTCATAATATATTAATTATTAACCGCATGCGATCCTGTTGACTGGCCATGAATTTTATCACCCGGCATATCGGCGACCATGAGAGCGATCTAGCTCTCGTCAACTCACGATCGTCCATTGCTGATGAAGGCAAATGGCCCGTCCGGTACGACTCTGTTGAATTCGTAGCGATCTGCGCCGATATCGCGACCATTCTATTCGCCGGCTTCCTTTCCGCGCTTCTTTCACCCGGCAGCCCGGCACCAGCTGGCCTAGGCCAGGCATGCGCCTACGCGGCCGCAGCATCAGTATCTTTTGTCTACATTCTGAAAGGCAGGGGACTGTATCGGCCAACAGAACTCCTCGTTCTCCGAAGCCAAGTTCGCGCCATTTGCCTCACATGGATTTTGTTGCATGTCCTGGCCGCCGCTGTAGAGATGCTGGATGACAAGCCACAGTTCTTCCGAGGTGCCGGCCTCCTGTTTGCGGCACTCGGCCTGGCATCTTTGATTGCGCAACGGTGCGTTGCCAGGACACTGCTAATAAAATGCTTCAGTGGCAGGAAATTCGCTCGGACGAATCTCGTCCTGATCACCGATCAGCCGCCTTCGAATCATGCTGGTCTGTCGGAGACTCTTGCGGTCCTCGGCTATTGCGTTAAGGGCCGCTTTGGGTTGCCTGCGATGGGCTCGGACCCCGGTTCCAGAAAACGGCTCAGCTGCCGCGTGATCGAACATATTCGGAATTCCGAAGTCGATAAAATCGTGCTGGAGGCCAATCCGGAACGTTGGGCCGACCTTCGTGCCTTTATCTCCGACCTGAGGGTGCTGCCATTCCCTATCGTGTTCGTCCCGGTAGGTGCCGCATCCGAACTGCTTCGACATCCGACGAGGAGCTTGGGAAGTGCCGCTTGCGTGGAAATCCAGCCGGGCCCCCTCACCGCAATCGAGCGCGCAAGCAAGCGAATAATTGATATTATCGGCGCGGGATTTGCTTTGATGGTCTTTGCACCATTGCTCGCCATCGCTGCGGTCGCGATCAGGCTGGATTCTCCCGGTCCGATCCTCTTCAAGCAACAAAGATGCGGCTTCAATGGCCGAATATTTTCCATCCGAAAGTTTCGGACGATGCATGTGCTTGAGAATGGACCTGTCGTCGTTCAGGCAACGCCTCTTGATCCTCGCATCACCCGGGTTGGCAGATGGCTACGGCGAACGAGCTTCGACGAGCTGCCGCAGTTGTTGAATGTCCTCGACGGCAGCATGTCACTGGTAGGCCCACGCCCCCATGCCGTGGCCCACGACGGACAGTTCGAAAAGCTCGTCCGGAAGTACGCCTTCCGGCGCCGAGTGAGACCCGGATTGACCGGATGGGCTCAAATCCATGGCTGCCGTGGACCGACGCCTACAGCGACGATGGTTGAGAGACGCGTGGAGTACGATCTCTGGTATATCGACAATTGGAGTCTTCGGCTAGACCTCGCAATCCTGCTGCGAACTCCCATGGAAGTGCTGCGGGGACGCAACGCCTGTTAAGCGAACAGGATCGCGGCGCCACGCCGGCCCACGTCGGCAATTCACGCCCGTTGCCGCAACTTCGGAGCCGGTTCCCCTATGCGAAACTCCTCGATCCGACGGCCGGATTTCATGGCAGCAACCAACCACCGCGGCCGCTTGCCACGTCCCGACCAGGTTTCGGAAGTCTGCGGGTTGCGGTATTTCGGCAGCACGCGCGGATATTTGCGCCTCGGTTTGCCGGTTGGAGAGACGCCGGGCCCGCCTGCTTCAGCTAATACAGCCATGCCACCGCCGAGAACCGCCAGGCGCTTCTCCAGTTCCTGCTTTTCCGCCTTGATTCGATCCGACAAAATGCCGCTAATTTCCTCATGAAGCGACCATAGATCGTCGAGGGACATCGCTTCTAGTTCGAGCTTCTTGGTCGACATGCTAGCATCCTGTAGTTGCGCCCATTTAATATTGCCCCGGCCGGGTAATCAAGAACCAAGAGGGTCAACATTACAAAAATATGTGGAACTGAACGACAAGTTCGTGCTCCACATAACTGCGTCGCCGGTTCTAATCAAGACAGAAAAATGAACTATCCCCTCAATTTAATTCGGCCAAAGCAACATCACGCGCCTTACGTGCACCGACGCCTCCACTCAAGCGAAGAATGCACGTTAAGCGGGCCGTGGGATCAATCTGCCGCGCCGCACTCTCGGCGGATAGGCCCGGCGCGCGAGGCCGCCTTTCGTAGTCGACAATCCACCTGAAATGCGCCCATCGGCCTGCCGCAATCGCGAGCTTATGATTGCGATGTCTCTTAGCGCGAGCCCTCGCAGCTGGATTTGCAGCTTCAAAGCCTGGATGTCGGTCAATGCAGCCGACGGAGCGATAAACCGGCTGATCGCCGCTTCAAGGCGCCCCATAGGGCAGTCGATAGCGTCCAATGTTTCTTTTCGGGCTTGCAGCAAGGCTTCTGGCCTTTCAATACATCGATTAAAAATAACGCTCGCAATATAATATTAAATAATATACTATTTATTTATTGTCGCGTCAAATTTGAAAGACCGGTCTCGGTCCCTGTCCGTAACTCGCCGCGCGAACAACGATATTCGACGTGGAGATGACAGGCAGGTAGGGGCATCAGTCGAACGGGGACGAGAAATGCTATGCGAAGGCAAGATCTCGAAGCCATGGATTTCGAGGAACTCTGGCTCCTTCACGAGGAGCTGACGAAGATTCTCGCCGAAAAGATCACCGCCGAAAAGCGGCAACTGGAAAAGCGTCTTGCGCAACTCAACCAGCCGGATCAATTCGGCGAAGCTGAAATCGGGGCGTCTGAGACGGGGACCGGCCAGCCCCGTCGCAAATACCCGAAGGTCGTACCGAAGTACTACAACCCGCTCCAGCCAACAGAGACTTGGTCAGGACGTGGTAAGCAGCCCCGCTGGCTGGTTGCCGCCCTCCAATCAGGCCACACGCTGGAGGAGTTCAAAATCCGCGAGAACGGCGAATCGTCCGAAGGGAATGCTGGTGGTCGAGAGCATTCCTAGCTCTGCGCGACTGGACGCACCTCGGGTCGGCTGAGAATGTTCAGTCCTGCGGATTGGGGCAGCCGCCTACCCATCTGGAGCAGGTAGCAGATCGAAAACCCGCTCTGCCAAGACCTGCCGCCACGATCTCTCGAGAACGCTCGTGTGACGGTCGCAGGCTCTAGACCTTTCCCGCACGAACTGCGGTCGTCGCATTCAGCAGAAACTGTAAGGTTCTAGCTCTTGGCACAGACCACAATCCACGTCGGTTCGCGCTGGTTCTTGTCGAGACAACGGCCGCCTCCCTGCGGTAGTTTCTGAGGTCCAGAACGTTCATCGCCAGGAGGGGCACGCGTGTGGCCGGAAAGCGTGCTTGCATCAACTGTCGCATGAACTGCAGGCGCGGAATCAGTCGGGAACGCAACGCGTGCGGAATCTCGACGCCAAGCAGCTCAGCAAGAGCGAACAGCTGGGTTTCGACTGCGTTCTTCATCAACTCGCTCGAGACAAGAGAGCTAAGCTCCCCCCAATCGAGGCCCTCGGCGGAATTGCTTAGATCGCGTAATTCAACAAGGTGCCGCAGGTCGAGGTCGCCGAGCCAATAACCATAGTCTTGAAACTGATCATGGATGATCAACATGAGCGCTTGGTAGGTAGGCTTGGGGATATAGACGCGTCCCCGTCCCAGCGGCGCAGGGACGCAATGGTTCAGCGCATGCCCGAAGCTCTGGTAGAGGTACGCAGGACCTGGAGCTGCCCGCTGCAGGTCGATGGTGCCGACATCCTGCGACCGATTCAGCTCGACGTGCCATCTCTGGCTTTCGGAAGCGGCCTGGTAATCGATATCGTAACCAATTGCACATAGAGCGGCGACTGCCGTTCTGGCCTCGTCTGGCATAATCATGATGTCCAGATCAGACATTAACCGAACGCCTCGTCGCTCCTCGGGCGCGGTCGCCAGTGTCGATGCCCCCTTGAGCATGATCGGCGTAATTCCCAAGCTGTTCATCGCAACGACCGCTTCTTCCAGTTGGGCGATGAGCCGATTGTTGCGCAGCACGTTTCGGCGGTGGATCTGGCGAATATATGTGCAGACGTCCTCCGGCAGCATCAATGCGAATTTGTCGACAAAATCGATGAGCGCCGGCGTCGTCAGAGTCTGGTTTGCGAGCCCGATTACGGGCGTCCACTCTACATTGACCGGTGGCATGCCTCGCAAGCAATTGCAAAGGCTCGTCAGTGCGGCGCTATGTCTTGCCATTGCACAAATCCATAATCAATCGCCGAGCCTCCACGGCCTCGCAATAGGTGAGTTGAAGCGATCGCGCTCCCGCGACAATCCGCTTCAAAGCGAAAAAGCCGGCCTGCGAAAGTCGTCCGTCAGCAGCAAATGCGTCCTCGATGAGCCGCTTCATCGAATCCAACTGATCTATCGCGGTCAGTTCGGCCGGACCGCTCGCGACCCGGTTCAAGAAGATGACCCAGCTTGCGGAAAAGCATTGGTTCTGTGCAGCCGGAATTGGTACGTACCGCACCAGAACGCCGTCGGAGCGGCAATGCGTCGCGTCGTGCCGGTCTAGTCGCGAGAGAAAGCCCCACGATCCCTGCTTGAGGGTGAGAGCAAACGGGAGTCCGCAGATCGTTCCGTCAGCTCCAACCAGCGCAACATCATCGCCGGCATACCGAAGTCCGGCGTCCACCAGTTGCAGTGTGAGGGTAGACTTCCCAGCTCCCGGTTGGCCGCATAACAGCAGGCCCATACCGTCTTTCACGAGAGAAGCGGCATGAAGGGAGAAGACCCAACGACTGTTTCGAATGAGCCGCTCGGTGATGTAAGCTTTGATCGTGGGGGCCAGCGCTTCGACTTCACATCTGGAGATGCGGGCATCCTCTCCGCGGAAGAACACGTGCCCGTCCAGCATCATTGCTTCGATGGCAACGTCGACGTCGCAGCCGGCGCTCTGGTCCGGAACACAAAATAGCGGAAGCAGCCGATTCAAGAGGTCCCGATTTGCGGCCCGGACGCCTATTCTGTGCCGACCCAGGATCGCTGAGAAGGCACAATCGGTCGGCATTCGCCAATCGACTTCAAGCAACGCTCGATCGATCCAGACATTTACAGCCTGTCGCGTGAACTGGCGTGCCGTTTGCTCGTCAATGCCTAGCGCACCAAGCCCCTGACAAATTTCTTCCAGAGAGGCGCCTTGTGCCAACTTACACCAAATGAATGCCCCTACTCGGTCCAGTTCAAAAATCTTCTGCCCTGCTTCGCTGAAGAGCATTGATCGACCCTCCAGCAGCGCGAATACTGCATCCGGAGCTGGTCTCAACACCATCTCTGCCGACGATCTTTCCAGCACGGCTCCAACCAATGTGAACAGGTCTGCCTCGCCCTGTACCGACGAGGCGGCGACAGCGTCTGGGAGGCGCTATTGTCGCGGCACCAAGGAGACGGCCGTCGCCCGCGAGATTCAGTCTAGCCCGGCCTGCGGCGCTGCAATTCCCGTTCAGCCGAACACACGCCACCCGATCGGGCTCGTTTCGAAAATGACAATCCGGCCGGTCATGCCGCCAGCTGACCGTCCTTGCCCCCTCCCTGCGGAGAAATGTTCAACACCTGCTTTCCAAGAAGGCTCGCTCTCGCAATCAACCGATGAGCATCCAACAGGTACCGATAAGCTTCGCGATCGGCACTCCGTTCTCTCAGAATGCGCTCCTTCTCGCCAATGCTTAGCAATTCAGCGCGCATCTGAGCCAACTGCAGTGTATTCGAGGTGAGGTTGTGCTTGTTAAGAATTGATTCCCACATCGTCTCCTCCAGTCGCACGAACTTGGACGAGTTTAGCTTACGTGATTGGCAGCAATTAACAACGAAATTTGCATATTTATCGCATAATCAAAATTTGTTTCATATTTGAACCTCGCGTAACCATTTAATACCTACGAGCAAGCCGCAGCACGCAGCGAACTCGACGACGGCAATGCGGGGCTGCTATAGCCAAGGAGGAAAGACCGATATTTCGGTGAGGGACATCGTGCCGTGCAGCACCCGCAAAATAAATCGGCCGAGAGTCGCAAATCAGACCGACAATGCAAATTTTAGTTCGCACATTAAATAAGGACAGCGAATATTAACGAATTGCACGAGGGAGCGATACCAGTGATCCGGTGGGCTGATCTGTCCGTCAAGACCAAGATAATGGTTTCATTGCAAGCGGAACGTTCCGCGCGAAACCGCAGGGATTTGGACATGACTATTGTTAGGCGCCTCCCAGAAGCTTTCGGTTGAGGTCGCAGCACCATTCAAGGTTGCCGAGCGAAAGCCGGCGATATCCCCATTTCGCCAAGCAGGAATCCGGTCGGTTGGAGAAGCGTCGTCACGAGCAAGCTGCCCCTTGCTCGAACAAACGACCCCAGGTGCGATGCCCCCCAGTTAACCCGCACCGACGAGAGCGCACTCCAGCCGGCCGGCCCCTTATTCAACCATCAAATTATTTCAGGGAGGCTCGCATGGGTATGATTATGGTCAAGTGCCCGCAAACCGGTCGCGCGATCACGACCGGCATCAAATCCGATCGTGAGACTTTCCTGCGGAGCATCGTGTTTTTCGGCAATACTCGTTGTCCGATCTGTCAGGCTAATCATAACTGGTTCGCCCGCGAGGCCTGGGTCGAAGAGCCGATCATCCGGACGGCGGAGATGCTTGGTGCGGCTCCCTCGTTCTGATGCAAATGACGAGGCCGTTCTAGAGAGTGCGTCCAAATTCCCTTTCCCCGATGCAGGCATTTTGTTGCGACGCGTTAGAATGCGCGAAAATATTTCCGCGTATCGTCGTAAAGCGAACGGACGGCGCGATGATCAATCGCTTAGACGTTATTGGCAGGTCATCACAAATTCGAGCTTCCCGTCACGGGTTTGGCAAGGGCCTGTTCGGGGGTGTTGTCGTGAGTAGTGGGATTTGCAGTCTGGCTGTTCTGCGTCACGCAACGATCGAACTCGTTGGCCTGCTCGCTCAATTGCAGCGGCTCCGGGAGAAAGTACGAAGAGCGGAAGCACGACGCTCGGGAGAACGACGGCGATCAGCATCCGCCTCGCGCACGCGAACGCCCCGAGCAACAAGGTATCGCACGCGTCTGTAGCCGGCGTGACCCTCACCAACATCACCTGCAAGCGTCCTATTGTTCCGAAACTCTACGCGCGACTCGCGCTGCGCAAGACATCGATCGCCTCAGCGCGAGTAGCAGTCCGATGACGGGCTGCGAATGTCCAGTTGTACGATGCGCATGTTTTCGGCCCGGACTAAATTCAGCGACGTGGGCATCTTGCCGAGAATAAAGAGACGAGCACAGACCACGATCACTCCTCGATCCGAATTGAGACGGTGATCGGCTGAAAGGCCGCTGATCGCTTGCTGGAATACCCGTATCGCCAGATACCCAAGCCGTTGAAAAGCTTGGTGGGCGCACCAGGGCTCGAACCTGGGACCCGCTGATTAAGCGATAGCGACGGGTTGGGCACAATCAGTGACTTACTGGTCGTACCACTGGACTTATCCGGCCGAAGATGGGCATTCGTCGCACGAATCCGCATTGTCAACGCGCAGCTGAACTAGGCGCCCACCCTCCTATACGATTCAATCTACCGGACCTCAGATGGCGTGCGCCCTACGTTTTCTTCCTCCGTCGACCAGTTGCGAGCAGCACGAGGAAGAAGGAAGCCGCCGTCATCAGCGTCGATATCGCTGCAATTGTGGGATCAATCTCGTCTCGAAGCGACGTGAACATGCGCTTGGTCAGCGGCTGGTATTGCCCGCCGGAGATGAACAGCGCGACGATGGTCTCATCCATCGCCGAGATGAAGGCGAAGATGCCGCCGGCGACCACGCTGGACTTGATCTGCGGCAGCGTCACCGCGAAGAAGCTGCGCAGGCGATTCATGCCGAGGCTGCGCGCCACCATCTCCTGCGCGGGATCGAAGCTCTGCAGACCCGCCAGCACCGAGATCACGACATAGGGCAGGCCCAGCATCACGTTGGCCAGCACAAGACCGGGCATGGTCGCGACCAGGCCGATCCTGGCATAAACGAAGAAGATGCCGACGGCGGTGATGATGATCGGCACCACCAGCGGCAGCAGCAGCGTCATGTGGATCAGCCGCATGATCCGCAGCTTCGACTGGTTGATGGCATAGGCGGCGGCCGCGCCGAGCGGGGTCGCCATCAGGACGGTCAGCAGCGCGACCGTCAGCGTCACCCGCGTCGCCTGCATCCAGGCCGGATTTGAGAAGTATTGCTGGTACCAGCGCAGCGAGAAGGACGGAGGCGGGAAGGTCAGGAAGCGCGCGCTGGAGAACGAGATCGGCGCGATGATCAGAACGGGGAGGATCAGATAGACCAGCACCAGCGCGCTGACCACGTAGAGGACGATCCGGGCGGGCGAGACGCGCATCATTTCTGCCCCAGCACGCGATCGAGCGAGATGAAACGGCTGACGACGAAGAAGATCGCGAGCACGCATAGGAGCAGCACCACGGCGACCGCGCTCGCGGCGCCGAACTGGTTGTAGAGCTCGACATTGCGGCTCACCAGCATCGACAACATCACGGTGCGCCCGCCACCGAGCAGCTCCGGCGTGATGTAGAAGCCGAGGCAGAGCACGAACACCATGGTGCAGCCCGCGAGCACGCCGGGCAGCGACAACGGGAGGAACACGCGGACGAAGGTCAGGGACGGGCTCGCGCCCAGGCTGGCGCCGGCCTGCATGAGATCGTTCGGAATCTTCTGCATGGTGGCATAGAGCGGCAGGACCATGAATGGCAGCAGGATGTGCACGGTGGCAACCACCGTGCCGAACGTGTTGTGGACCAGCGCGAGCGGCTCGCTGATGACGTCGAGATAGCGCAGGAACTGGTTGATCACGCCGGTGCGCTGCAGCAGCGCCAGCCAGGCATAGGCGCGCACCAGCACGCTGGTCCAGAACGGCAGCACGACCAGCGACAGGATCAGGATGCTCCACCCTTTCGGCACCGAGTTGGCGAGGTAGGCCACGGGATAGCCGAGCATTAGCGCGATCAAAGTGACCGCGAGGCTGATCTCGAAGGTCAGCGCAAAGCTGCGCCAGTAGACGTCTTCGGTGAAGACGCGGCGATAATTCTCCAGCGTGAAACCGTCATGGTAGATCGACTGCCAGGTGAGCCAGCCGACCGGCAGCACGATCAGCGCCAGGATCACCAGCAGCGCCGGCGACACCAATACCAGCATCAGACCGTGCTCGCGGCGCTGATGCTTCTGGGAAGGATCTGGCACGGATGTCGTCAAGGCTGCCTCGCCCTACTTCTGCATGAACGATGCCCAGCGCTTCTCGGCGGCTTCGCCCGCGGGCGAGGACCACCAGGCGTAGGACATCAGCGCTTGCTTCGCCGCATTGGCCGGCTCGCTCGGCAATTGCGCCGCGCGCTCGGGCTTGACCACGCCCGTCTCGAAGGCCTTGGGGTTGCCCGGGCCATAATCGATGTGCGGCAGATTGGCCTGGTGCACGGGATCAACGGCCTCATTGAGGAATTTCATCGCGGTCTCGAGATTCGGCGCGCCCTTGAGGATGCAGAGCGAAGTGCTCTGCAGGATGCCCTGGTTGTAGGTGAAGGCGACCTTGGCGCCCTCCTTCGCGACCGCGCTGACGCGGCCGTTCCAGGCCATCTCCATGTCGACCTCGCCGTCATTGAGCAGCTGCGCCGACTGCGCGCCCGAGGTCCACCACACCGTGATATGCGGCTTGATCTCCTCCAGCTTCTTGAAGGCGCGGTCGACGTCGAGCGGATAGAGCTGGTCGGGCGCGACGCCGTCGGCCATCAGCGCGGCCTCGAGCGTCGCGAACGGGTGGTTGCGCAGTGCGCGGCGGCCGGGGAATTTCTTGACATCCCAGAAATCAGCCCAGCTGTTCGGCGCGTCCTTCGGGAAGGTCTTCTGGCTGTAGGACAGCACGCTGGAATAGAACTCGTAGGACACCGAATAGGGACTGCGATAGGCCTCCGGCATCGCCGCGCCGTTGGGAATCTTCGAAAAGTCGAGCTTCTCGATCAGCCCCTGCTCGCCGCCGCGAAGGCAGTTGCCGGTCGGGGTGTCGACGACATCCCAGATCGGCTTGCCGCTGCCGACCTGCGTCTTGATCGCGGGCCAGGCATCCGGAATGGAGTCCTGGTTAATGGTAATGCCGAGCTTCTTGGCGGCGGGATCGAGGATCGCCACCGTCTGGGCCTGCTGATAGGCCCCGCCTTGCGAGACGAAGGTGATCTGCTCGGCGGCATCGGCCGCACTGGTCAGTCCGATTGCGCCCAGCAGGACGCAGCCCAATCCAATAGTGCGCTTCATGGTCATCCTCGCCTTCTCCAAATAGATCTTACTGACCGATTGCATCGAGAAATTGATACCAGCCCGCGACCATGCGCACGGCGGGCTCACGCAGCGGATAGAACGGTATGGCCTTCATGCGCCGCGCATCGAGCAGGCCGACGTCGGGCGTCTCGCCACGCACGAAGGCGGCGAGATAGCGGCCCATCAGGCTCGACATCGCAACGCCGGCACCGTTGTAGCCGATCGAGAACAGCGTGCGGTCGTCGAGCCGGCCGATATGCGGCACCGAGTCCAGCGTCATCGCGACGAGCCCCGACCATTTGTATGCGAGCGGGACATCGGCGAGATCGGGGAAGATGCCGACCATCGCCTTGCGCAAGGCGTCGAATGCGGCTTGCGAATCCTGCTTGCCGAAGGCGCCGCGGCCGCCGAAGATGACGCGGTTGTCGACCATGCGGAACCAGCGCATCATGCGCTTGGTCTCGGTATAGGTGCGCCCCGTCGGCATCAGTTTTCCCGCGAGATTGCGTGGCAGCTGCTCGGTCGCGATTATGGCGCTGCGGAAGGGGATCAGCGTGCGCTGTATCTGCACGGTGGCATCGGTCAGATCCGAATAGCTGTTGGTGGCGATGATCGCCTGCTTCGCCCGCACCGCGCCTTGCGGCGTCTCGGCGACGATGCCGTCCTTCTCGCGCCGGAGCTTGACGACCGGCGACTCCTGAAAAATCGGAACGCCGCGGCTCGCCACGCCATTTGCCAGGCCGCGCAAATAGTTCAGCGGATGGACCCCGCCCGAGCCGGGATTGAGCACGCCGCCGACAAAGATGTCGGAGCCGGTCTCCTCGCGCACGCCGTTCTTGTCGAGAATGCGAACCGCGGCCGAGCCCATCTCGCGCGTCATCCAGTTGGCCTCGTCGATCGCGGCCTTTAGCGTCGCTTCATTGTGCGCGGCCTTGACCTGGCCGGTGCGCACTAGGTTCGCGCTGGTGATGCCGAACTCGGAGACCAGTTCCTCGACCATGTCGGTCGATTCATGCGCGATCTCGTACATGCGCCGTGCCATGTCGCGGCCGTGTAAGGCATCGATCTCGCGGAAGGACAGGCGAAATTTCGCCGTGATCACCCCGCCATTGCGCCCGCTCGCGCCCCAGCCGGGGCGGTTCGCCTCGAGCACGACGGGGCTGAGCCCGCTTTTGGCGATGTGGTGCGCGGCGGAGAGGCCGGTGTAGCCGGCGCCGATGATCACCACATCCGCTTGGCTCTCGCCCGACAGCACGGGAAACGCGCGCGCCGGGTCCGCCGTGGCTTCCCACAGCGAATTGACCGATGGCAGCGTGCTGAAGTCCCTTGTCATGCCGCGGCTCTCCGTTACGCCGCCGGACCGATCGCGGCGTCGGCAAGCGCCTTCAGGGTGGGATAGTGGAAGTCCGGCTTGGTCAGCGTCTCCACCGCCGGCGTGCCGCCGAAGCCGGCAATGCCCTGGCGGCGCTCGATCCAGCACACCTTGTAGCCGAGCTTCCGCGCGATCCCGATGTCGTGATACTGGCTCTGCGCGACGTGCAGGATGTCGGATTGCTTGTAGCCGAACGCCGACTGGCGGCCCCTGTTGTAGGCGAAGAATTCCGGGTTCGGTTTTGCAACTCCCGTGTCGTCGGCACAGACGGTGTCGTCGAAGGGGTTGCCCAGCGCGTGCGCGTAGCAGGACAGCGCGACGCGGTCCGCGTTGGTCATCGCGACCAAGCGGAATTTGGTGCGCAGGCGCCTGAGCGCCTCGACCGAATCCGGGAACGGCCCCCAGCGCAGCACGGAGAGCTGGAACATGTCGCAGGACGCATCGTCCGCTGGCAGCCCAAGTTCGGTGGCCAGATGGCGATAGACGTGGAACATCACCTCGCTCGAGCGCTCGTAATGCTTGTCGCGGCCACGCTTGTAGGGCTCGAATATCTGCTCGTCGCTGAGCTCGGCCGCCTTCTTGCCTCCGATCTTGCGCACGGCTTCGAGCACGCCGGTTTCGAAGTCGATCAAGGTGCCGACGACGTCGAAGGTGAGAACCTTGAAATTGCTGAACGCGGCTTGGGTCGACATATCAGTTTCTTCTCTCGGGTTGGATGAGGCTTGAGTTCAGTCCCCCACCCTCGGCACGATGATGGTGTCCTCGGGGTGGAGCGTGACGGTGAGGCTGCCGCCGAGCGGTGGGATGCGGTGATAGGCCTGGTGGTAGCTCGGCTGGCGCAGGCTGAGCGCTATGCCATCGGCGAGCGCGAGGAAAATGCGCAGGCTCTCGCCCTGGTAGACGATGTCGGTGACGGTCCCGGTCAGCCGGTTACAGGCCTCATCCTGCGCACCGTCGTCGATCAGCAGCTTTTCGCTGTGCACGGCCAGCATCAAGGCATCGCCATCGGGAATGGCACGCGCGCTGCGCAGCAAGGCATTGCCGAGCGCGACGCTGGAAGCATCGACGCGGCGGACCGGCAGCATCGTCGCTTCGCCGATGAAGCTGGCGACGAAGGAATCGGCGGGATGATCGTGCAGGCGCTCAGGCTTGTCGATCTGGATCAGCCTGCCATCCTTCATCACCGCGACGCGGTCGCTCATGGTCAGCGCCTCGCGCTGGTCATGGGTGACGTAGATGATGGTGGCTCCGATTCGCCGGTGCAGCGCGCGCAACTCGATCTGCATGGATTCGCGCAGCTGCTTGTCGAGCGCGGAGAGCGGTTCGTCCATCAGGATCAGGCGCGGCTCGAAGATCATGGCGCGCGCCAACGCCACACGCTGCCGCTGGCCGCCGGAAAGCTGCGCAATGCCGCGCTCTTCATATCCGGCAAGGCCGACCATGCTGAGCGCCGCGCGCACCTTGTCCGGCCAGGAGGACTTCGGCAGGCGCCGCGCACGCAGCGGAAAGGCGACGTTCTCGCCGACGCTCATATGCGGAAACAGCGCGTAGTTCTGGAACACGACGCCGATATCGCGCTTGTGCGGCGGCATATAGGTGATGTCGCGGCCACCGAAGAGAATGGTGCCTGACGTCGGCAGGATGAAGCCGCCCAGAATGCCGAGCAGCGTGGTCTTGCCGGAGCCGGAGGGGCCGAGCAGCGAGACGAATTCACCGGCGCCGACAGTGAGCGAAACGTCGTCGAGGGCGCGAACGGCGCCATAGGCCTTGCTGGCGGACCTGATCTCGACGCTTTTCGCTCGCTTGTCCAACGATCGACCTCGCGTGTCCCTAGCTGGCGTGCCTCGCTGCGCGCCATAAGCCTGCATTATAGACAGGGATTCTGTGCAGCCACCGCCGAAGCGTGCGCTGCAGCAAATCGTCATTCAGAGCCCCTGTCTTTGGGCTGTCATGTCGATGACACCAGACTTGCGAAAACTCGGCAATTGCCAAATTCTCACCGTGACCATAACATGACGTTATGCACGAGCTGCGCCGCATGCTGCCTTCCAGTAACGCCCTGTTCGTCTTCGACGCGGCGGCGCGCAATGGCAGCTTCACGGCTGCGGCCGCCGAGCTGAACGTCACGCAGCCGGCGGTGAGCCGCATGCTCGGCCAGTTCGAGGAGCATCTCGGCGTTCGCCTGTTCGATCGCACAGCGGGGCGCGCGGTGCTCACCGAGGAAGGCGAGCTCTTGTATCGCCGTGTGCTCGAAGGCTTCCGCAGCATCGAGAGCGGGCTCGTCGAGATCGAGCGGCGCCGCAAGGGCACCGAGACGGTGACGCTGTCGGTCTCCTCCGCCTTCACCACACACTGGCTGATGCCACGCATCGACAAGCTGCAGAAACAGTTTCCGCAAGTCGATCTGCGCTTTCAGCTGATCTCCGGCGCGCTGCGCGGGCCGGTCGAGAATGTCGATCTCGGCATGCGCTTCCGCGATCGCGACGAGCCGTCCTCCGGCGGTACGCTGGTCATGAAAGAAGTGATGCTGCCGATGTGCAGTCCCGGCTATCTCGGCGAGACCGATCCTACCGAGGGCAACACCATCATTCGTCTTGCCGAGACACCGGGCGATTGGGCCGCGGATTACCCATCGCTTCTGACCGGGCGCCGCGGCGTAGCCAAGGGACTGAGCTTCACGGATTATGCCGTAGTGGTGCAGGCCGCCCTGCTAGGTCAGGGCATCGCTCTCGGCTGGCTGACGGTGACCTCGCATTGGCTTCTGACCGGCGCACTGGTGCCGGCCTCCGACACACTGGCCACCACACGCCGTCTCTGCGAGTTTCTGCCGCCCCGCCACCGGCCCATGCGGCCCATCGCCGCCGAAATCCGAGATTGGATCGTCGCACAGATGCGAAAAGAAGTGGCCACGATCGACCGGCAATATCCGCAACTTGGATTGATGTCCGCTTGCTACGGCTTGAGCGTTACACGCTAGAATTGATGGCTCATTGAGCTGTCCATCTACGGTCATGTCGGCGATGGCAATCTGCACAACGTGCTCGTTCCTACCGGCGTCGACGGGCTGGAGTTCACCAAGCGGGTGGAAGAAGGCATCCTGTCGCTGCAACTCTACGACACGGCCGCGGCGCTCGAGGCGCTCGGCGGCACGTTCAGCGCGGAGCACGGCGTCGGTCGATTCAAGAAGCACCTTCTGAAGCGGTACGGCGATCTCGGACGCGACGCGGCGATGCGCCGGATCAAGACCGCCTTTGATCCGGCGGACATCATGAACGCCGGCACGATCGTTCGCCCATTGGGAGAGACGCCTGCCTGTTGAACCATCGGCCGGCGAGCTGGCGATGCTTTCGTCCAGGTCCAAACGGTGGGTCTTCGGCCGAGGCACCTCGATCAGCCAAATCATCTTGTCCATAAAGAAAGAGCCACTCCGAAGGAGTGACTCAAGTTGGGGAGGAAACGCCCCTTTGGGACTGCCTGACTTCCGGTTCGATCTTCATATGGCGGCGATGTCCAGCTTCGAGCCATCGACCAGACGCGCCAGCCGGAACGGAGTGGGATCGACGCTAGGCCTGTCGTTGGCGACAAGCTCTGCGGCCAGATAGCCAAGCCCCGGGCCTAAACCGAAGCCGTGACCCGAGCAGCCCGCCGCGAGGACGAGGCCTTCCACCCCGTCCACCTGCGACACCACTGGCACTGCGTCCGGCGTGCAATCGACGAAGCCGCCCCAGGCGCTATCGATCTCAATTTCGCCGAGTTGGGGGAAGGTTTTCCGGACACTCTCCACCACTTGGCGCATCAGCCATTTCAACGGCGGAGGATCCAGCACGCGGTTCTGTTCGAAGATCCGATCATCGTTGGCCAGAAGCGCCGATATTGAATCCGACCCAGAAACGAACGATCGCCCGACGCCGAGCCTGACGTTTTTCAGGCGACGCAAGAACTGCGGCATGAATTCCCGGCTATATCGGATCGCCTGGGGCGTGATTTCGAGGTTCGCCTTGCCGCTGATCGCAAGCGTATAGCTGCTGTTTCCGGGATCAAAGCCTGTCGTCAATGGAACCATCTCGCTTGGCATCGTGGATAGATCGCAGGCTTGCTTGCGTCAACGGAAAGGAGCGCGTTTGATCGTACCTCGCAGCGATGGGAGGGGTTCATGGCGGCCTATGACGATCAAAACGTCTTCGCGAAGATCCTGCGCGGCGAGATTCCCTGCTTCGAAGTTTTCAGGGACGACCGCAGCTTCGCCTTCCTGGATATTATGCCGCGCTCGCCCGGACACACGCTGGTCATTCCTCGCGCGCCGGCGCGCGGGATCCTCGACATCGCCGATGACGATCTCGCCGCGGTTGCGAGAACCGCTAAGCGGATCGCGATTGCGGCGATGAAGGCGTTCGACGCCGAGGGTATTATCCTGCAGCAATTCAGTGAGCCGGCCAGCGGCCAAGTGGTTTTTCACCTGCACATGCACGTCATGCCGGTCAGGTCCGGGATCGAGCTGTTGCCGGCGCAGACGCGCAAGGAAGACATGGCCGTGCTCGCCGATCACGCCAGACGGATGGTCGCGGCGCTCGCCGGCTAGAGCATGATCCGGAAAAGTGTGCCGCGGCATTCCGAAGAGATCATGCTCAAACATCCATCTAAACGCCGAGATATCGCTGTAGCAGTTCCGGCTGGGCCTTCAGCTCCTGCGCCGGCCCCTCGTGCACAATGTGGCCGTTGTTGATGATGTAGATCCGGCTCGCCAGCGCTAGCGTCGCCGCCAGATTCTGCTCCACCAGCACGATGGTCTGGCCGGCCGCCGCCAGCTCGCGGCAGGCCTTGACGAGATCCTGGACGATCACAGGCGCAAGGCCCTCGAACGGCTCGTCCAGCAGCACGATCTTGGGATCGCGCACCAGCGCCCGCGCGATCGCGAGCATCTGCTGCTCCCCGCCGGAAAGCTCGGTGCCACGGTTGTTGCGACGCTCCTTCAGCCGGGGAAACATCTCGTAGATGCGGCCGAGCGGCCAGCGTTTGGGCGCGGTGATCTGTGCAAGGAGGATGTTCTCCTCCACCGACAGGCTGCCGAAGATCCGGCGCTCCTCGTGGACCAGTTGCATGCCCGCTTGCGCGATCTTGTGGCTTCTGCGCCCGGCGATATCGATGCCGTCGAATTTCACGCTGCCGCTGCGGGGTGTCACGACACCCATCAGGCTCTTCAGCGTGGTGCTCTTGCCGGCGCCGTTGCGGCCGAGCAGTGCCACCACCTCGTGACGGTCGACATGCATGGCGACGTCGAACAGGATGTGGGAGTCCCCGTAATAACTGTTCAGGCCGTTGACCTCGATCAGGCTCATGCGGCGATCTCTCCGTGGACGCCGCCGAGATAGGCTTCCTGCACCGCGGCGTTGGTCTTGATTTCCTCGGGCGTTCCGGAGACCAGCACGCGGCCTTCCTGGAGCACGGTAATGCGCTCGACCAGCTCGAACAGGGCATCCATGTCGTGGTCGATGATGATCATGGTGCGGCCGCGCGCGATCAACTTGAGCAACTTAACGGTCTCGACCCGCTCGCGCGGGCTCATGCCGGCGAGCGGCTCGTCGAGCAGCAGCAGGCGCGGCGAGGTTGCGAGCGCAAGCCCGATCTCCAGCCTGCGTTTCTCGCCATAGGCGAGCTCGGATACGGGCGTGTCGGCGCGGCGGGTCAGATTGACAAGGGCCAGCGTGTGCCCGACCTGCTCGGCCAGGCCCTTGATGCCCGAGAGCTTGCGGAACAAATCGAGCCGGAATTTTCCGCGCAGCTCGGCAAGCGCGGCGATCGTCAGGTTCTGGCGAACGGTGAGGCCGGTGAAGAGCTGGTTGACCTGGTAGCTCTTGGTGAGCCCGAGCTGGCAAACCTCGGTGATCTTCAGTCCCGTGATGTCGCGGCCCTCGAACAGGATCTGGCCCGACGTCGGGGCGACCTCGCAGGTCAACATCTTGAAGAAAGTCGACTTGCCGGCGCCGTTAGGACCGATGATGCCGCGCAGCTCGCCCTGATTGACGCTGAAATCGATGTCGCTGTTGGCGACGAGGCCGCCATAGCGTTTGGTGAGACCTGTGGCCTTCAGGATCGGCCCTGAATACGCAGGATGTTCGACTTCTTTGGCCTGCATCGATGCTGGCGCAGGTTGCCGTGTCGGCGCGGCGTCCGTAGCCTCTTGTTCAGCCTCTGCTTCCGTCCGCTTACGCCTGCCGGAGGCGAGGCGATAGAGATCGGCGAGGCCGCCGATGATGCCGCCGCGCAGAAAGCAGACCAGCAGCACGAACACGACACCCAGCACGAGCTTCCAGGCGGCTCCGAGGCCCAACGCGGCCTGCAGGAAGTCCTGCAGGAAGAGCCAGACCGCCGCGCCGACCAGCGGCCCGAACAGCGTGCTCCTGCCGCCAATGGCGGTCTGCATCACCAATTGGCCGGAGGTGTCGAACGTGAACGCGTCCGGCGGCATGAAGGCCTGGAGCACGCCGAGGAGGCCGCCGGCAAACCCCGCATAGGCGGCGGCGATCACGAAAGCAGTCAGCTTGTAGCCGTGGATGTTGTGGCCGACGGCGGTGGCGCGCAGCGGATTGTCCCGGATCGCGCTCAGAATCGCCCCGACCGGCGAGCGGACGATCCTGAGCGCGATGATGACGCCGATGAAATAGCACAGCGCGATGAATTGATAGAGCGACCAGCCGTTGGTAAAGTGGATCGTGGTGAAGCCGAGATTGAAACTCGGCGTCGGGACGCCGGGCAGGCCGTTCTCGCCGCCGGTAAAATCCGAGAGCGGATTGAACTCGACGAAGAAGAACACCTGCGCGATCGCCACGGTGATCATGGCGAAATAGATGCCGGTCCGGCGCAGCGCGATCAGGCCGACAAGATAACCGGTCACGGCGGCGGCGATCATGCCGATGATCAGCGCGCCCAGCACGTTGCTGAAGCCGGCGCGCGTCAGGAGATAGGCCGCGACGAAGCCGCCGGTACCATAGAAGGCGGACTGGCCGAACGACAACAGCCCCGTGAAGCCGAACAGGATGTCGAAGCCGAGCCCGAACAGGCCCCAGACCAGGATTCGATTGACGGTGTTCGGCGCGAAGCCGAGATGGGGCAGCACAAACGGAGCCGCGATCAGGCCGATGGCCGTTAGCGTCTCGATCAGGAACTGACGTTGCTTGAGCATGACGAAATCACTTACTCGCGGCCCTGAACGCCGAGCAGGCCATGCGGTCGCACCACGAGTACGAGCGTCATCACCGCAAACAGCATCACATAGGCGTAGCCGGGGTTGAACATGGAGGTGACGCTGATGATCTCGCCGGCAATCAGGCCGCCGAGGATCGCACCGGGGAACGAGCCGACGCCGCCGATCACCACCACCACGAACGTCTGGACCAGGATGTCGTCACCGATGCCCGGTGTCAGCGAAACCACGGGCGCGTTGACGATCCCGGCAAAGCCGGCGGCCATCGCACCGATGCCGAACACGACCATGAAGACGCGATAGACGTTGATGCCGAGCGAATCGACCATCACAGAATCCTCGATGCCGGCGCGCACGATCATGCCGAGCCTGGTCCGGTAGAGGATGATGAACAGCGCGCCGAGGGCGATGGCGACGATGCCGACCACGGCGAGGCGGTAGGTCGGATAAAACATGAAGCCGAGATTAGTGATGCCCCGGAACATCGCCGGGGGTGGCACCAGCTGCGACTGGCTCGAGAAGATCAGGCGCACGAGCTCGACGAAGCAGATACCGAGCCCGAAGGTCACCAGCAGCTGATCCTCGTGCGGGCGATTATAGAAATGGCGGATGATGACGCGTTCCATGAGCACGCCGAGCAGCATCACGAACAGCGATCCCGCGATAACGGCGAGGACGAACGATTCCGTGTACTGGTAGGCGACAAAGCCGGCGTAGCCGCCGATCATGAACATCGCGCCATGGGCGAGGTTGAGGACGCCGAGCGTGCCGTAGATGATGGTCAAACCGGAGCTGATCAGCGCGAGCAGCGCGCCGAGCGCAAGCCCGTTGAAAAGCTGCGAAACGAGGTTGGGCCAACTGATCATGAAATGGTCACTGCTGCGAAGGCGCGACGGAGCGCGCCAAAAAGGTGACGCCGCAGGGAGCAGAGGGCAGCCCGCGGCGTCACAGGGGTTAGAGCGGGCTCAGCTGTAGTCGCCGAGATGGCAGCCGAAGGCGTCCGGCTTCTGCATCAGGCCGTCGCCGGGGACGACCTCGACCACGTCGTACCAGTCTTCCTTGTTCTTCATGTCTTTCTGCTGCTTACCCTTTACGATGACCACCGGGCGGACGCACTGATGGTCCTCGGGACGGTAATGCACGTCGCCGACGAGCGAGGGGATCGTCTCGCCCTTCTCATAGGCCTTGATCACATCGGGCGGGTTGAAGCTGCCGGCCTGCTCGCACATGCGGGCCCAGTGCGCGAAGCTGACATAGGCGTTCTCCGCGCCCCATTCCGGCTTGTAGCCGTACTTCTTCTCGAAGGCCTCGTTGAACATCTTGGCCAGCGGGAACTTGTCCTCAAGTGTCCACCAATAGTCGCTGGCAGCGTAGACGCCCTGCATCAAGCCGCCGGTCTCGCGGGCGATGAACGGCACCTGATACGGTACCACCAGCTTCATCTTGTCGAGGACACCGAACTGCTTGGCCTGCTGGGTCGACAGCACCGCGTCGTGGCCCCAGTTGACGTTGATCAGCACTTCGGCGCCGGAATTCGCGACGTTCAGAAGATATGAGGAGTAGTCAGGCGCACCGAGCGGCGCCACCTGGTTGGTCACGGTGGTCCAGCCGGCGGTCGCAAGGAAGTCCTGCATCGACTTGGTGACGGTGTGACCGTAGGTGTAGTCCGGCGTGAGATACGCAGCCTTCTTGCCCTTGCCGAACTCCTTGACCATGACGGGGCCGATCGCCGCGGCGGCGGTCTGGCCGAAGAAGTTCTGGCGGAAGCCGTAGCGGACGCAGTCCTTGCCGGTGGTGTCGTTCGAGCCGGAAATGCCGCACACGAAGATCACCTTCTCGCGCTGGGCGAGCTTGTTGAGCGCGACCGCGACCGCGCTCGAGGTGCCGCCGGTGATCATGATCGCCTTGTTCTCGCTGATGAAGCGCTGCTGCGCCTGCACCGCCTCGTTCGGCTTGGCCGCGGAATCCGCGACGCCAAACTTGAGCTCCTTGCCGAGCACGCCCTTGCTGGTCTTCGGCGAGATCTTCTTGATCAGGTCGTGACCGCTGTTGATGTGCTCGATCGCGAGTTGATAGCCCTTGAGTTCGTCTTCGCCCTGGACGGCATAAGTGCCGGTGCGCGGCACCGAGATTCCGATGAAGGCCGTGGACCCGGACACGCCCGCAGGATACGTGCCGATCGGCCTGTCCTCGGCAAAGGCCGGCATTGCCGGCAGCACCGAGCCGCCGATGAGACCTGCAGTGGTCTGGAGCAGGCTGCGGCGCGAGAGGCCGCGGCGGATGAGATTGTCGGTCATGATCGTTTCCTCCGAATGTCGTTCTTGTTTGCAGGCACAACACGACCTGTCCGGCGGCAGCAGACCTCGAGGGCCTGCCTGCACCGGGCACGTCACATCCGCGTGTAGCTCCTGCACGTAAACATTGCTTGTGAAGTCCTTCTGTCAATTTCGCCTTTGGTCGAACGACAAAAATTGTCACGTGAAAACATATCGGATTGCGATATATATTAGTCTTTGTGAGTAAGAGGCTGGAGGGTTCAGCGGGAGAAATGGCGCGGCAAACGACGATAGCGGGTGCCCGGAAGCGACGCTCTTGGCCGCAAAAGGCGGAGTTGCAGGAGGCGGCGTGGCCGGTCAGAGAGGGGAGCGACACGCGTGCGGCGCCGCAGTCCAGCGATGCGGCCCGCATGTCCGAGCCGCGCAACCGGTCTGCCGGCAAGCGGGGACTGGCGGTTGGCGCCACTCAGGCGAAACGGGAACCTGGCCCGATGCAGAAGCTGAGCGGGCGCGCCCAGAATGTCCTGAAGGAGCTCGCGGTCGAACTCACCGGCGAGCAGCCACCGAAGGGGACTTGGTCGCCCTCGCGTGAACTGCTGCGCGCGCTGACGGCCGAGCGCCTCGCAACTGCGCGCAACTGCGGTCCTCACACCATGCGGGAGATCGTCGACTGGGCGCAGGGCTGCGGCGTGACCATCAAGCCCGTGATCCCGCTCGGCGGCTCGCTGTCGCAGATGTGGTGCGAGTTGATCACCGATGCGGCGGCCGGTAACCTGACCAGCGCCGAGATCGCGGGCGCGCTGCAGCGCTCGATCAGGCGGAAGAGCGTCCGCATCCCGATCGCGTTCCAGGTCATCCTGGTCAAGATCCTGCTGTCCAGCTTCGAATAGGCAGCTGGGGAGCACCGGATATTTGTGCATCCGCGACCCCGCCGATTGGTCCCGCCCGTCCTTCCTTGATAGTCTCGGCAGCGACCGCTTCGCCGGCGGGCTGACGTCGAAGGCAGGAATGGCTGAATCAAAGCGGAAGACTGGACGCAGGGCGCATGGCGTGCCCGCAAAGGGCGGCGCGATGCGTGAGGCCGACTACGCGGCGCTAGCCCGATTCCGCTACCAGTTGCGAACCTTCCTTGCTTTCAGCGAAGCCGCGGCCCAGAACGCCGGGCTGACGCCACAGCAGCATCAGGCGTTGCTGGCGATCAAGGGGTTCGCCAGCCCCGGCGGCGCCAGCATTGGCGACATCGCCCGCTTCCTCCTGATCCGGCACCATACGGCGGTGGAGCTGGTGGATCGCATGGCGAAACTCAAGCTGATCGGCCGGGAAGCCGATCCCGAGGACGCAAGGCGCGTTCTCGTCAAGCTGACGGCCAAGGGCGAGCAGAAGCTGCGATCGCTCTCGCGCATACATCTGGACGAGCTGAGTGCCGCCGCTCCCGGCTTGGCCAAGATTCTACGGTCGTTCCGGACCAAAGCGCGCTGACGGAGATGGCCTGAGTCAGGTGCGCTGAGCTCGTTTCGGAAGTCCAACCACACTTGAATACTCGTCGCGCCGCCCTTCTCGGATGCCAGTATGCGAGGCCGCTCCCCGCAATCATGAATGCAGTTTCACTTGCCGAGAATCTGTAGGCCCCTATAGTCGCGCCCCAATGGCTCACAAGAGGCCTGTTGAAGGGAGAGAACAACATGAAAAGGAGACTCTCTGTTGCGTTGCGAATAGCACTTGGTACTGCGGCCAGTGTGCTGATGACTGCACCACGCGCGGCACTTGCGGCGGATCCACTTCGGATCGGCGTTATCGCGGAAGCGCAGGCGATCGCGGGCGCCTCCATCCCACAGGCGGCGCAACTTGCCGCTGACGAGATCAACGCCAATGGCGGCGTCGATGGACGCAAGATCGAATTATCTCCTACGACAATCACTCCTCTTCCGCGGATTCTGTGCGTGCCTTCCAGCGTGCCGTCAACGAGGACAAGGTCAACGCAGTCATCGCAAGCTACATCAGCGAGGTCGTACTTGCGCTGGAACCGTGGGCTTCGCGACTGAAGACACCGTTCGTCACGCCCGGTGCTGCCTCCAACGAGATCAGCAAGAGCGTCCATGCCGATTACGAGAAGAACAAGTACACCTTCCACGGCTATCTGACTTCGGCGGCCCTGGCGCTCTCGGTTTGCGATGGCGCCAAGGACTTGCTCGTGGACAAGATGCACATGAAGACAGCAGTCATCATGAGCGAGGACGCTGCCTGGACCAAGCCGCTCGACATCGGCTACGAGGAATGCCTGCCCAAAATCGGGCTGAAAGTGCTCGACCACATCCGCTTCTCCCCTGACACCACCGATTTTACGCCGATCTTCAATAAGATCGAGGGCTCCAAGCCCGACGTGATCATCACCGGCATTTCCCATGTCGGTGTGCAGCCGACGGTGCAGTGGAAGAACCAGCAAGTGCCGATCCCGATGTTCGGCATCTCCTCGCAAGCCACCAACGAAACGTTCGGTAAGGACACCAACCAGGCCGCGGAAGGCGTCCTCTATCAGGGCGTCTCGGGACCGGGTGTGGCTGTCACGCCGAAGTCGGTGCCGTTCGCGGAGAACTTCAAGAAGAAGTTCGGTAACTATCCGTCGTATGCCGGCTACACTGCCTATGACGAGGTCTATTACATTGCCGATGCGGTGAAACGGGCCGGTTCGACCGAGGCGGACAAGCTCGTTGCTGCGCTGGAGAAGACCGACTGGGAAGGCACCATTGGCCGCGTCCAGTTCTACGGCAAGGACGACCCGTTCACGCACTCGATCAAATATGGCAAGGGCTTGATCACCGGCCTGATGCTGCAATGGCAGAACGGCAAGCAGAGCGCGGTCTGGCCAAAGGACGTCGCCACGGTCGACGTCAAGTTCCCGAACTTCATCAAGCTCAGCAACTAGCAGGAAATGCTCCCTGGGCCACTTCCCAGGAGCTTCCGCACGCGTCCCACACAGCACTCTTTCTCAAAGCGGCAGCCCCGCTGCCATGCGGCCTATTATCAATGCGAGTCTTCCAGATCTTGATGGATGGCTTTGCGATCAGCGCTCTCTACGCTCTCGGTGCCACCGGCTTTACCCTGATCTTCGGCGTCTCGGGCGTGCTCAACCTCTCCCATGGTGCCATCATGTCGCGGCGGCGGTGGCGGCCTGGGCCGCAGCCAGCGTCCTTGGTGTCGGCACCTATGCCGGCGCGCTGATCGGAGTGGCGGTCGCCCTCCTCGCCGCGTTCGCCACTTATTTCGCGGTGGTGAAGCCGATTCAGGATTCGCGGCGCATTCCCAATGAGGAGAAGGAGATATTCGTCCTCACCGGCACCCTGCTCTGGGGCATCATGATCCAGGAGCTGATCGCCTATTTCTTCACCATCCGCCGCCGGAGACCTTTGGCAGCTTGTTCAGGGCATCCTCGGTCGCCTTCAGGATTGCACGGGAATCGCCGCCGGCGCGGTCGATCAGACCGCCAGCAAGGCTCTCGCTGTCATCCAGCAGGACCTTCAGCAGATGCAGGGTGGAAAACTGCTGATGACCTTCGCGCATCGCCAGCGACTGCGCGGACTGGATGAAACCGCGCGAGCGCTCGGTATATCGTTCAATATTCATCATCGTCTTCCCTCGGCGATGCCGCTTCGCCCCCGAGTGCGATCAGCAAAAGGAGGTACCGGTTTAGCGTTCGACCGCGATCAAGGCATTGAAGATCCGCGATCTGATCCCCAAACCGCGCGCCGCTTAGTGAATTGTGCGCAAGGCAACACACGGCATGCTCTTTGGGTTTCCGCAAGGTCGCACTGACATTCGTCAATCCGCCAGCGGTTTTCGCCGTCGACGCTGAAAGCCTACTGCGATAGTGGGCGCATATCGGCGCGTTTGAGCCGTGCCCTGTCCGCGCCAGCCAACCGCTCGGACCGCGCGTCTCACCTGCAGCCGACTTGCGTCGTCCAACCGTGGCGATTCTTGCTAATTCTCGTCCCTCGCGCAAGTCAGCTCGAAAAACGTCAATTCGTCCGCGGATCCACACGAAAATCCGGATAGCCAAACTAACCAAGCGCTACCGGCCAGCGATGCGCGAACAGCCTACCTTGTCGGCGGCGAGCGAAGTTGAGCAATAGTTGTCGCGGTTCCCGCGCCGCAATAGCCTGCCGCGAGGAGTGACTCCGGGCGGCCTTCGGCCGCCTGGGCGACTCTAGTCCGCTTTGCGCGAACTCCGGACATTCGCAAATCGGATGTTATGGAATTTTGACAGCGACTTCGCAGCCTCAGATGAAAAACGTCGTCCAACTCTTGGCCACTCGACCATCCCCGATAAGTTCATAAAACTTAGTGCGCCCGAGGCCTGTCACTTCACAGGCCTCCGTGATGGTGCAGGTCAACCGCTGCGCAAATGGGAGGCGACACAGATGGCGGGGCATCAACTCATCTGCGGCTGCACCACGTTCAACTTCGATATCGTCTTCGAGGTCTGGACCACGCCGTCTCAAGATTAGGCCTCCTTCACAGCCGAAGGAGCTACTCTGGGGCGAGCCGCAGTCCACCTCAACGAAAGCAAAGAGCAGAATGGAGAGCCTTAGCGAGGAACAGAAAACGTCGGAGAAGTCTAGGCTATGAAAAGCGTCGCAATTTTTCATAACTGGTATTGACGTACAAGTTCGATGTCGGCCAGCGGCGCTAACAACATCGATGCGCCGTGGCAGTTTCCTGCTGAACATCAATACGACGCTGACGACCGACCCACCAAGGATCGGGCAATTCAGGGCAGCACACGATGGAGCATGAACATGTACTTTGCAGCTGTGCAGCAGTGCCTCGATGCGAACCCGCAAGCCATGCGCCAGCGTCGCGAGACGGCCGAGCATCCATTCGGCAAATCGACGCTCGCAAGGGGCGACGCACGTCCCGGGGTGTAGTAGTACCCAACGCGTCGGCACTCGGGTGAAATTGCTGACAGAGTATCTTGAATAGGCTATTCGGGTCGAGCGGCTGGCGAGCGGTGAGCCGGACTCGGGCTCAAAGAACAGCTTTGCAACAGGCTGAAGCGCATCGGAAGCTCGCATCCGGGCGGGCAAAGCAGTGTGGGATGCCCTCTAGTCCGCCGGAGAACGCAAATTTGGCTACCTCGAAGTTCCACTTAGGGCACTGACGTCTTCAGTGCGTGTAAATCGACAAGGCCCTTGATCCCTCTTGCCCACTAACATCGTCCTTTGGCGTCTCAGAGCTGACCAAGTTGTACCGTGATATCGCCTGGCAGTAGCGCTCCCGATTCTGCGGGGACTCCTCGCCACAAGCAATCGCCTGCGACCAAATCCGGCATGGGCAGCTGGTGGTCGCCAAAGTTGGCGGCAATCTGCAGAATGTCCCCCCTCTCAGTCTGCCAGCGCACGTCCACACCGCCACTGCCGCTATCCTGGCCCAGTAGCTCACGTCGCGCCGAAACGAAGCCCTGTTTGATAAGAGGTACGATCTTGTCGTGCCGTATCTTCAGCAGCTGCGTCGTCAGCGTGCGAAACTTGGCGCTCCCGGGAGAATGGTCGATGCTATTCCAGTCGAGCTTCGAGGCCTGAAACGTCGTTTCATCGCACGGGTCTGGAATCCTGGCACGCATTTCGGGCGTCGAGAAGGCCTTGAAGTGGGAAAACTCCTTGCGCCGCCCTTCCCGCGTCAACTCGGCGGCTTGTCCCGTCCAGTCTGCAAAGAACAGGAACGGCGTTTCGACAGCCGCTTCCTCCCCCATGAAAAGCATCGGAATGTGCGGATTGAGCAAGACCAACGCCATCGCCTGGCAAAGCTTTTCCGGGCTCACCAATTTTGACAGTCGCTCGCCCAAACCCCGATTGCCGATCTGATCATGGTTCTGCGCGAAGAAGATCGTGGCGTCCGGCGGCAGATGGGCGCTCGGCTCGCCGCGAGGCTCGTTATGAAGCGCGAAGATCTCGCCTTGGTAGGCAAAACCTTCCGTGAGCGATCGCGCAAGGTGTTCGAGCGGCTTGTCCGCAAACGCGCGGTAATATCCCTCCTCTTCTCCCGTCAGCAGGACATGAAGCGCATTGTGGAAATCGTCACCCCACTGGGCGTCGTAATATCTCGGGGCTCCGTCCACTCGGTCCAGCAGGTGCGCCTGATTGGCCTCATTCTCCAGCATCAGATGCACGCGCCGGCCCGACAATTCATGCCGGATGGTCTCGGCAAGCTCGACCAGGAAATGCCGTTCGGAATCGTCCTTCAGCGCATGAACGGCATCGAAGCGTAGCCCGTCGAAGCCGTAGTCGCGCAACCACATCAGCGCGTTCTCGGTCAGGAACTCGCGCACGAACGCGCCATCGCGTCCCTCGAGGTTGACGGCAGGCCCCCAGCCGGTGCTGTGGCGTTTGTTGAAGAAATTCTCCGCGTAGCTGTGCAGATAATTCAACTGCGGTCCGAAGTGGTTATAGACCACGTCGAGGTAGACCATGATGTCGAGATCGTGGGCTGCCCGCAACAGCCGCTTGAGATCCTGCGGCCTGCCGTAGCGAGCATTGGGCGCATTCAGCAGCACGCCGTCATAACCCCAATTGTGCCGGCCGGGGACGTCGTTGATCGGCATCAGCTCGATGGCCGTGATGCCGAGATCGCGCAGATAGGGCAGCCGCTTCTCGACGCCGGCATACGTCCCCTCCTCGCTGAAGGTGCCGACGTGCAGCTCGTAAATCACGGCGTCCGCCCATGGCCGCCCCGGATACAGGGTGGCATCACGTAACGCCGACGTATCGATCACCTCGCTGGGCGCACCGACATCATCAGGCTGGAAGAACGAGGCCGGATCCGGGACGATGAGGTCCTGGTCGATCCTAAACTGATAGCGCGTGCCGACATGCGCTGTCGGGCTGAGCAGCTGGTACCAGCCGTCGTCATCGCCCACCATCCGCTGTGGCGGTCGCCCCACCTCCAGCAACTCCACCGAGCGAGCCGTCGGGGCCCAGAGGTTGAAGCTTATCCCCTGATCGACGATGTAAGCACCGTGTCGCCGGGCCTGTCCGGCAATTCCCAGTCTCTGAATCAAATCTTTCCCTTTCACGCCCCATGCACGGAGTTGGGCATGCCTCGGCGAACCGCGATGGGTCGGTCGTTACGATCGCTTGAAGGGATGCCTGCGCAGGAAAAAGCTGGCGTGCGTGCATTCGTTCCTCGCCACAGGCGTTCGCGCCAGCCACAGCCGATCCGAGCCCTGCCACCGTGAACCCGCAACCGAAGAGGCGATCCGGATGCCCATACCTTCCGCCGGTCTGGAGATAAGCGCGATCAGCTAATGCCATTTGCTACCCGCTGGAACGGAATGATCAGGCGACTGTTACGACCAACACACAGGAGTTGCCACCATGCGCCGCTCGACGCCAAAACCGATTCGCAACAAGCTCGACCTCACCGACCGCACTCAAATGCGCCTCGTGAGAAAACGTTTGGGTCTGTCCGATGCCGAGCTGACCGCGATCGCCGAGCATATCGGCAATTCGATCTCCGCGATCAGCAAGGAAGTCGCCAAGCAGCGCGCCAACCCGCCGGCCAAGCCGGCCGACGTACCTCCCGCGGCCGTGATCGCCTCGGCTGCGGCCACCGAGCAGGCCGCAACCGAGATACCCACACCAGCGCCGACATCCTGACCGGATTGTCATCGGGGGCAGACATGGACCAAAAGACGCAATCGGACGACGCCCTGACGCGGGCGGCGTCGAGCCTCCGCCGATCCCGTATCACCGAGGGCAAACCGTTTCCGCTCGGCGCCACCTGGGACGGCCTCGGGGTCAATTTCGCGCTGTTCTCGGCCCACGCCATCAAGGTCGAGCTCTGCCTGTTCGACGACGACGGTGAAACCGAACTCGAGCGGATCGAGCTTCCGGAATACACCGACGAGGTCTGGCACGGCTATCTGCCCTCGGCCCGTCCCGGCACCGTCTACGGCTATCGCGTCCATGGACCCTATGAGCCTGACGCCGGACACCGCTTCAATCCCAACAAGCTCCTGCTCGATCCGTATGCCAAGCAGCTGGTCGGGCAACTGCGTTGGGCGCCCGAGCTGTTCGGGTACCAGCTCGATCACGCCGACAAGGACCTCTCCTATGACGAGCGCGACAGCGCGCCGCTGATGCAGAAGTGCCGCGTCATCGACCCCGCGTTCACCTGGGGCGCGGCGCGCAAACCCGAGGTACCGTGGGAGCGGACGATCGTCTACGAGATGCACGTCAAGGGTTTTACGCAGCTGCATCCGCTGGTGCCCGAGGCAGACCGCGGCACGTTCTCCGGCCTCGCGCATTCGGAAATCCCCGCGTATCTGCGCTCGCTCGGGATCACCAGTGCGGAGCTGCTGCCGATCCATGCCTTCGTCGACGATAGCTACTTGGTCGACAAGGGCCTGCGCAATTACTGGGGCTACAATTCCATTGCCTTCTTCGCGCCGGAGCCGCGTTACCTGAGGACGCCGTTCGCGAACGAATTCAAGGAAATGGTCAACCAGTTCCATGCCCATGGCATCGAGGTCGTCCTCGACGTCGTCTACAATCACACGGCGGAAGGCAACGAACTCGGCCCGACCTTGTCGTTCAAGGGGATCGACAACGCCAGCTATTACCGCCTGCTGCCGGACCAGAAGCGCTACTACATCAATGATACCGGCACCGGAAATACGGTGAACCTCTCCCACCCACGGGTGCTGCAACTGGTTGCGGATTCCCTGCGCTATTGGGCGACGGAGATGCGGGTCGACGGTTTCCGCTTCGACCTGGCCACCATCCTCGCGCGCGAGCCCTATGGCTTCGACGAAGGCGGTGGCTTCCTCGACGCCTGCCGTCAGGATCCGGTGCTGTCCAGCGTCAAGCTGATCGCAGAGCCTTGGGACATCGGCCCTGGCGGCTACCAGGTCGGCCAGTTTCCGCCCGGCTGGGCCGAGTGGAATGACAAGTTCAGGGATACCGTGCGCGCCTTCTGGAAGGGTGATGAAGGCACGCTGGCAGACCTTGCCAAACGTGTGTCAGGGTCCGGCGATCTCTTCAACAAGCGGGGGCGGCGGCCATGGGCGAGCGTCAACTTCGTCACCGCGCATGACGGCTTCAACCTCAATGATCTCGTCTCGTACAATGAAAAGCACAACGAGGCGAACGGGGAGAACAATCGCGACGGCCACAGCAACAACCATTCCTGGAATTGCGGCGCCGAAGGAGCCACGGACGATCAAGAGATCACGGCGCTGCGCGAACGCCAGAAGCGGAACATGCTCGCGACGATGCTGCTGTCCCACGGCACGCCAATGCTGCTCGCGGGCGACGAGTTTGGACACACTCAGCGAGGCAACAACAATGCGTATGCCCAGGACAACGAGACCACCTGGCTCGACTGGATGGGTATCTCGGCAAACGGCCGCAATCTTCGTGAATTCACGCGCAAGCTGATTGCGACACGCAAGGCCTTCCCGATCCTCTATCGCAGCCGGTTCCTGATCGGCTCCCACAATGAAGAACTCGACGTCAAGGACGTGACCTGGCTGTCACCGTCCGGCGAAGCGATGACCGACGAGCAATGGCAGGACGGCAACGCCAAGTGCTTTGGCATGCTGCTCGACGGGCGCGCCCAGGAGACCGGCATCAAGCGACGCGGCTCGGACGCGACGATGCTTCTGGTCTACAACGCCCACCATGACATCGTGAACTTCATCTTGCCGGCGGTCACCGACGGGCGCAGCTGGCTCAGCCTGATCGACACCAACCAGCCGGATGCGTCCATGACGGACTTCGAGCTCGGACACGCCTACGGTGTCACCGCGCGCTCGCTGGCAGTGTTTGGACTTGCCAACGATAGCGTCGCGACCCGCCGCCTGCGTCAGGGGCTCGGCGCGTTGCTCGACATCGCCGATACGCCGTTATCGCGCTAGATCTGGGCCGCACGCTCCATCGTTGACTTCGCCCAATAGGGCCACGCGGACGATCACCTTAATCCTGAAAATGCATCAGTCGCGTGCAGAACATCAGGCGGTACCCAGCCGATCTCTTCAGTCGTGCCGCGACTACCGCACTGCTCGAGAGGCTCCTTCAGCTGCCCCCCGCGATCTATCAGATCTTGACGTTCTCGAGCAGCTCGGCCGCCTTCGCACGCCTGTCGCCTTGGCCACGCCTGCCCCGGAAGTGGAGGCGTGGCTCTCTTTGGAAATCATCAGGAGAAGGGGCGAGCTCTCTCTCAAATCGCGCGTGTGTGCACATTTGCACAGTCAGTTCCGGTTTGTGGAACTAAAGTGGAAGCGCCGATCGTCCTAGAACATTCCGGATAAATGATGCGACCGCCTTGCCGTTCAACAAATTTGTCCTAACGGTGTTCCCGGCGGCTTAAGAACCGATGCTCCGGCGCGGCGTTGAGTGTCCAATGTCCGACGCTTTTGACTGTTTTCGTGCCCACGCGATCCGAGCCCTTTGCAAGGCTCGCGCGATGCCTCGCGGAAGGATGAAGCACCTGCAAATCGTCGTAGGGCGAGTGTACCACCTGCTCACCAACAAGGCCGCATACGGCCCGAACCTACAGCATCTCGACGAGTTTCGGGCAGCGCAGAAGCTCGAGAAGTCGGTCGACTAATGGCGTTGCAATCACCATCCGGTCGAGCCGCGAGGGCCCTGGCGGCCGCAGCTGGTCTCTCGACCGGTCGCACACGTACAAGCCCTCGACAGAACAAGACCGGAGAGGAGGCGCATTGAGTGCCGGGCCGTTCCAGAATAATCTGGCACCGAGGAAGGCCCAGCACTGCAGCAGGCTTGAACGGGCATGGACGCCCCATCCCCGCAATGCGCCGTCTCCTGCGCCAGGCCCGCGTGTACGGATACCTGCAAGCGCTCGAGGACCGGCTGTTCCATCCGGGTGGCACCAAATCCTTGTGCCGCGTCGAGACGGCCGAAGAGATGGCGCGCGCGGGATGGCTGAAACGGGACCCGACCGCTACCAGTTCGCGCCGGAGGGCGCGTCGGTCTTGGCGCAGCATTGATGCAGATCGCCGGCCTGCCTCCGCTCGGAAGAGGGCCGGAACGACGGCATTGGAGCGGCGTTGGCCGGAAGGCAGGTGCTGGAGGTTGGCATGTCGCGCGTTGTGCTGGCCGTCGACGATGAGCCTTTGGTGCTTGATGTGACGACCCAATGCTGGAAGATCTCGGGTCAACGGTGACCGCCGGCAGCGGCGGTAAGCGCCGGAGATGCTTTCTGACATCCGGCAGATCGCGATCCTCATTACCGACCTCAATATGCCCGGGATGTACGGCTACGAACTGGCGGAACGGGCGGCGCGTCTCCGGCCGGACCTGCGGATCCTCCTTCTGTCGGGCCGAGATGGCGACGGGCATGGGCTTCCGATCCTTCGCTAACCCTTTCTCGAAGAGGATCTCGCGCGGACCATGAGCCAGACCACCGGACTGTGGTAGGTGTCCTAACGCAGGGTCGCTATTCCGCGGGCTGCTTCAGCGGAGTGTCCACCCACTTGCGGGCGCCAGGGTCGTACAGCGGGTCGTCGTCCAACGAGGGCAGAGGTAGCTCTCTGCACCTCGGCCCGCCTCGGGCTTGACGAGCTTCATGGGCCCTCCGCAGCCCGGGCACGCCTTCCGGATCGGGTGCAGCACCGCCATGTCGAATTCCCCGCCGCCAGCAGGTTATGGCCGCCGGACGCGTCGACACAAGCGCATACCGGAAATCGCCCGCAGCAGCGTCACGAAGCTCTCGCTACTTGACTCGCCGGACGCAGACATACTCAACGACTGCGCTCAACGTGCTGGAGGGGTCGCGTCATGGAGCAGGAGGTCTACTAGGGTCTCGCCCATCGGGTCCGGAGCATCGCCGAGAAGGCCGACCCGTTCACCGGGCCGCGCCTGCTCGACCTCAAGGCGCTCCGGCCCTCAGCGACCGAGCGCCCACTACCAGTGCCGCGCACGACGCTACCGACCTCCATCTTCTCCGGATCGGGCGAGGCCTAACGCCCGGCGGCACTGACGCGGGCTAGCCCCGTCTAAGCCCGCAGCGATTGCTCTAGAAAAAAGCGAAGCATCTCCCTGGTCGCATCCGGCCCGCTTGGATCGGTGTAGGATCCGGCCGGACTGCCTCCCGACCAGGCGTGGCCTGCGCCGTGAACATTCCAGTGTTCGGAGACGGCGCTGCCGCTCATGTCGGTCAGAAGGGTGCGGGTATACGCGTGCCCGTATGGCACTTTTCCAGCGATGACATTCGCTTTCAAATCCGACGCATTACCCGATTGTTCGGCGATACGGTCGCCGTTGTTCGGATGCACCGTTGTGTCTCGGTCGCCATGGAAAACGATGGTCGGCACCTGC
>NZ_JADPKH010000078.1:0-1127 GCF_023073835.1 Bradyrhizobium sp. 153
CAAGTTCGAGCCCGGTACGCGTGTCGAAGCCGGCACGCCGCTGGTGCAGCTGTTCGACGCACCGGAGCAGGGCGATCTCGCCAATTACAAGGCGCAGGCGACCGTCGCGCAGCTGTCGCTCGACCGCGCCAAGCAGCTGGCCTCGCGCCAGTTCGGCCCGCAGGCGACCGTCGATCAGGCTCAGGCTGCCTACGACCAGGCGCAGGCCGGCATCGCCAAGACCGAGGCGCTGATTTCGCAGAAGCTGGTCCGCGCGCCGTTCTCCGGCGATCTTGGCATGCGCAAGGTCGAGGTCGGACAATATCTGACGGCCGGCACGGCGATCGTCTCGCTGACCGACTTGTCCGAGCTGTGGGCCAACTTCACGGTGACGGAAAAGGACTCTGGCAGCCTGAAGGTCGGCCAGACTGTCCGGCTCAGGGTGGATGCCTATCCGGGCCGCACCTTCGAGGGCAAGATCACCACGATCGAGCCGCAGATCGCGACCGATACCCGCAACATCCGCGTGCAGGCGACCATCGCCAATCCGGAGAAGATCCTGAAGCCCGGCATGTTCGTCACCACCACGGTGGTGCTGCCGGAGAAGCCGGCCGTGATCACCGTTCCGGAGACAGCGGTCGACTACACGCTGTACGGCGACTCGGTGTTCGTGATCACCGAGAAGAAGGAAGAAGACGGTAAGACCAGTCTCTCTGCGGTACGCACCTTCGTGCAGACCGGCAATCGGGTCGAAGGTCGCGTCGAGATCGTCAAGGGTCTGAAGCCGGGCGACAAAGTCGTCGCCGTCGGCCAGCTCAAGCTGCAATCGGGCGCCCCGGTGTCGATCTCGACCGACCCGGCCCCGGCAATCCCGGCGCAGCCGCCGCGCTACTGACCCATTACAACATTCGCGTGATCCGGCTCGGCCGGATCACGCTTCTTGAGACATAGAAATCGAGATCGCCGCGATGGCCTTTACCGACATTTTCATCAAGCGACCGGTCCTGTCGGTCGTCGTCAGCCTGCTGATCCTGCTGATAGGCCTGCGCGCGGCGATGGTGCTGCCGATCCGGCAGTATCCGAAGCTGTCGAACACCGTCATCAACATCACGACCGTGTATCCCGGCGCATCCGCGGACCTGATCCAG